>NZ_WXWK01000168.1:0-3207 GCF_009904835.1 Vibrio sp. V33_P6A3T137
AATCTCTTTTAAACTAGAATTACGTTTATTAATAAGATAAGTATAAAGTACGGCTATTACTATTGCGCTGATAATATATAGAAAATATAGTCCATGAGATGGAGTGGCAATGAAAGAGAATTGCACGGATAAATAATTAATAATGGTATCAAACAAAATACTAACCTCTCCAATGGCGAATAATAGACGATTTTCTAATATCACTGACAATCTTAGAGCTGTTTAACGTTTTTTTTAGCATGGTCTCGATACGTGGGTTTGGCGTATTAATACTTTCAGAAAAAAAATTCAACATGTTTATATGTTGTTCACCAGTGAAATAGATACGCTCGAACTTTCGGTCAAGCATAGGTTTCATTCCATGCCTCACTTCTATATCCAAGTATCGTTGTACATCACCGTAAACGAATGATCCCCAGTAAGGCATAATGAAGTCATTAAATATGAGTTCGCCTTTTGAACCTGAAATTCTTAGAACCTGACGAACAGTGCTTTGTCTATAAGAACTGTTCAGGGCAAAGCTTGTAGTAGCGTTGCTACCTATAGTTGAACACTCAATTATTACTCCATTATTATTTTTCAGTAACTGCGATGAATGCTCAAACTCTCCACCACATAGCTCTACTAGTGTTCTAATCAGATACCATCCTAGATCACCTAAAACGCCATCTGGCTCTAAAGTTGGGTTAAATTTTGTTAACGCTTCATCAGTGCTAGGCCAGTTAAAAGTAGCTTCAACAAATTCAATGCAACCTACATATCTATCAACGAGTTCAGTTAAACGGTAAAATATCTGATTATGTAAACAATGGCTAGCTTCTAATATTATTAATTGCTTGGAGATTGCTATATCGATAGCATTTATTAATTGCTCATCATAATTAATAGGCTTCTCAATGAGTACATGCTTATTTTTTTCAATAGATAGACATAAATAACTATTTTTTGTTGATGTAGGCGATGCAATATAAACCACGTCGAGTTTCTCATCATTTAAGAATTGATGGATATCTGTGTAGACATTTCTATATTCAATGCCGTTATCACTGGCAAAATCTCTACCAGACTGTAAAGACCTTGATAGTACAGAGTGCAACGTAAGTCCACATGAAGGATTGTTAACTAAGCAGTGTGCAATAAATTTTCCCATCTGCCCTGAACCAATAATCCCAACGTTACTCATAGTCACACCTATAATCTAAATCAGACGTTACCTCGACAACGAACTCTACATCATGGGGTATAGTAACATGTTCATCTGCCCCTACCGAAACGGTAGCTCCCTCAAAAAGAAAAATGGCTTCTCCGCTAAAGATCGAGAATCTCTCAATGCCTATGGCTTTCCATATAAATTTGCCTTTAAGCATAAAACCATAGGATATTTTACGACCAGTTGGATCGACAAAATCGCGAATAAGTGACTTTCCATCAAAGAAGATAAACGACTGAACGTATTTTAGTTCCTCAAACTCTTGCATTTGCTGCCTCAATTACTGATTTATCTTGAATTTCTAATCCTAAATTAAATGGCGATGTAATTACTTCTGGAATCGGATCGAAAGCTAGGTGCTTACGCCCATCAAACAACAACGACTTATCTCTTGTATAACAAAGAATAAGTTGAAGCCTGTTATCATATGGACAAGCATCACGCCAATGTTCAAGCTTTTTACCATCAAGTATTAAGGCCTGACCATTTTTCAGTGCAATCGATTCACCCTCGATAACAAGATCCCAACTATCTTCTCCTGCAATGTTTATATTCATTGAAATGATATAATCTACAGAGTTTCGGTCTTTATGTTTTGGAACTACATGACCTTTTTTATAGTTCCAAAGAAATGAATAGCTCGGATATACGACCTCGCCAACGACTGATGAGACTGTTTCTCGATAGTAACTTAACATTGCTTCAAAGTACGGCACAGCATAATACATATGAGCTGATTCTGAATCTGTATTTCCTTTCAGTTTTTTGTTATTTAGCAAGATGGCTAAATAATCAATGATGATATTCAGTTCCCGTTGAGTTACTGCATTATCAATAACTTTGTAACCTTTAAACTCCATTTATACCTCCGCCAGTATTTTATTAATGAATGATGTTTGACGTCTTTCAATTCTCTGACTCAGCAGTTCAAGGTCAATACCACTAAATTCTGACAGCCAACGAATTGCAGACTCATTTACATGTAAAACCGATTGGTAAGTGTCAAGGTGGGTAACCAAAAACTCTCGGTAGCTATATTGCTGCTGGACCTTTTGACGGAAATAGTTAATACCCATTTGTACATGTCTTGCCTCATCTTGCAATGCACCTTTATAGATCTGCCCAATTAGACTTTCTTCACCAAAGGTTGAAATAAAAATATTAAACTGCTCAAGAGCGCCATTTTCTAGAAAAACATGGCTTAGAAAAATCTCGTCAAATTCACTTAAGGAATCAAAGTGATTGTCATAAAGTTCTTGTGTTTTAGAGCAATCACTGATGCTTCCGTTGGCTAGTAATGCATATTTTGCGAACAATTCAGCATGTCTTGCTTCATCATTTATGGCTTGTCCTAAGCCGATTTTTAAGGAAAAATCTTCACATTGTACCAATAGTTCCGCTGCGTTTTGCATACCAAGGACTTCAACGTGTGCAGACATGCTAGCTATATCTACAGCTAGACATTTCAAATGTTCTGGTACTAAATCATCACTTGCCATTGACCAATCTAATCCAGAATCCCACAAGGCTTGAGACTTGCCTTTGAGATAGGTTTGATAGTGTGTATCTTCCAAAAAACTGACATTACAAATTTTAGTACATTTAAGCATTTAGATTTCCTTTATGTAGGCTTATTGATTTTGCTTTTAATTTTATGAATGTGTGTATACAGACCAAGAACATCATTAAACTAGTAACAATAAATGTCATTTGAATACCAATCTGGTCTGCCACTACTCCACCAATTACAGGTAATGAAATAGCTACAATCGATGCTATTTTCTGTATATATCCTGTAACTGAACCTAAGCGCTCAAAGTCTACTAATGTACGTAATCCTGATTTCATAATTACGAATGACATCCCTGAAGATACTCCCGTTAAAGACACTATCAAGTAGCAACCAATAACAGATATAAAGCCGTGATTAACAATACCCATGGTGAAGAATGCTACAACATTCACTAATAGAGAAAATATATAGCACTGTATAATGC
>NZ_WXWK01000128.1:0-3091 GCF_009904835.1 Vibrio sp. V33_P6A3T137
GGACACACACCAAATAACTCCATTTCTAAGGATTAGTACTAAAAACTTATCAAATGATAGTAAAACTAACTCTGTCTCCTAGCGTTTAAGGTCTATTTAAACTAAATTAATTAAAAACGAGGTTATAACAAGTAGGTAGATATCGTATATTGATTGAATTAAAAGAATGCATAATTCCAGCAAAGGTTCTGGTCTAGTTTTTATGCTGAGTTTTTATAGTAAAGCTAACACTTACTCCAAAAGATACAGGTGCATCTTTTGTTTTTTAAAAACTACCTTCGCTATTGCTGCCTGAGGCCGAGTACCAATAGCGGTCGCGCGCGACTTCTCTAGACCAATGCAGATTTTTAGCCAATCCCTTGAATTGAAACTTAATCGCGACAAAATATTTGGCATTTTATTGCTCATGGATGCTTTGCCGTCTCGATACTGGCGAGCGGTCCAGTCAACCAACTCTAAATAATCCATCAGACGAAAAGGGATCCCCTCTCGCAGCTCATTAGTTGGGTTACCAATAAATGGATGCAAACAAGGCGCTGTCACTAAATTTTTGCTTAGCGCATTAATTCTGGCTTTTATCGAGGTAAATTCACTGGTTTCTGGGGTATCAGCTATCCCCGCTCGTATCGGGTTTAAATCAACATAAGCCATTGCCGCAACCAGTGCTTTTTCATCCAGTAACGCTTGGCTTTTGAAGCGGCTCTCCCAAAAGTGCCCGGTGCAGTTATCTTCCCTGTTAGCTTTACAAGCAATGTCGTAATTAAGCTCTTTCATAAACCAGCTCAAGTTCGATAACCTTGCCCGCCAAACTTCAATTAGTTCAATGCAGCGTGTTTGTTCAGCGAGGCTAGTGAGTTGTTTATTTTGCCAACGTTGGATGAGTACTGGGAGTTTATGAACTTGGCCCCAGCGATCAACGACTTGATGATGTGTGAGGTTTAACGCTCTGTCTTGATTAATATTTACCACTAAGTGATAGTGATTACTCATAATCGCGTATGCACAAATATCAATGCAATAGACGTTAGTTAACGAATAGATTTTTTGTTCTATCCATTCTCTGCGATGTTCATAACAGCGATTAGTGAAAGTGTCTTTTCCGCATAAAAAGCTGCGCCTAACACAGCGAGAAATGCAGTGATAATAAGATGTTACATCCGTAGAAACCAGTTGTTGTCGAGCGGTGGTCAAAGTAGTGTCCTCCATTAAACGTGAAGGAACCTTAGCAATAAATGATGATTAAATGTGCTATCGAATCACCAGAAGACTAAAAATCATACTTTTTCCATACTTTTGGTGTGTGTCCCATAACATCCCCAATAAATGTAGCTAACCCAGCCCCCGTCTTTGTACAAAAATCCCCATTACCTCATATTCACCCGCGCGTGAATGGCAAGAATACGCTGAGCTTCACGATTAACATCCTCTCGCTTGCGCCAAGCCCATAACCTATCTCGCGCTTGCTTAGCGCAAGCTGCCACATCAATCACTGGGTTTAAATAGCGACTATCGGCGGGCAATTGATACATCATGGCTTCCATCGGGCTCATTTGCCAAGGTTCAAACAGCAAAGATAATGGCACTTCTGCCAATTCAGGCACCCACTGCCGAATAAACACACCTTGCGCGTCATGCTCTTGAGCTTGTTTGATTGGGTTGTAAATTCGAATGGTATTGATCCCAGTCACCCCAGCCTGCATCTGAAATTGCGGATAATGAATACCAGGTTCAAAATCTAAAAAGAGTTGTGCTAAGTGCTCAACTCCCGCACGCCAATCTTGATTCATATGATGCGTCAACACACTCACCAACATTGCGCGCATACGAAAGTTTAAATAACCGGTATGATACAAACAACGCATACAGGCATCGACTAATGGAATGCCGGTTTGACCGCTTTTCCAAGCTTCAATAAGTTCTGTATCCGGCTGACACGCTTGCGCCAGAAGCGGCTCATAAGCACGGTTTACGCAGCGAAACTCCATCTCACATTCTGATTCAAATTTCTGTATGAAATGACAATGCCAGTGTAATCGTGAAGCTAACGCAATTAGACTCCGCCTTAACCCAGCAGCGTTCCAATAACTGAGTAGCGTTTGATACATCTCGCGCAATGAGATATTGCCCCATGCAAGATAAGGGGACATACGCGAACAAGATACTCGGGCGAGCGACGGGCTGGATATCTGAAAGTAGTAATTTTTTGCTCGGCGCTGAAAGAAATCGTCTAAAGTCTGTTTAGCCAGTGTCTCACCGCCCGTTTGGAATCCTTTCTCTTTACGTCGCCAAGCTGATGGTACACTGTTATCCAAGCCTAAATCGGTAGCACAAACAGAAATTAACCTCTGTGCGGTTAAATTCGGCATTGCCAATGGTGCTCGCATAATCGCTTGCCAGTGCTTATCCCAACCTTGACGGTGAGTTGCCGCGCGGCGTACGGCGCCATAAGCACTTTGATGCCAATTTATCCCCTGCTCCGTACACCAATGCTGAATGGCAATATCACGCTCGAAGGTATTGGCAAGACCCACTTCCTGATGAGAATAAAGACCTTGAATCGAAAAATGTGCCGCTAATGTCGCCAAACCTTGCTCAGCCGAGACATTAGCAATCAGTATCTGATGACCAAATCGAGCGAGCCGTTGATTGATATCTTGCAGTGATTGCCAGACAAAACGCCAATGGCGCTCGGAATAATGGCGATCATTGAGCAGCATGGGCTCAAAGAAATACACCAACAGCGTCGGTATTCCACTCTCTAATGCAGCGCACAAGGGGGGATGATCACTTAAACGTAAATCACGCTTGAACCAAACAATGTTGATGGCTGGAGAGCTCATCATGCTTTACCCCGCTGACGACGACAACGCTCTGAGCAATAGTTCACTTCGTCCCAACAACGTTGCCATTTCTTCCGCCAACGAAAGGGGCGCTTACACACTGAGCAGAGTTTTTCAGGTAAAAAGGCTTTTTGATGACTTGTCATGGCCATTGATTGATTAGTGATCGTGCTCTTAATTACGTGAAGCTTCACAACCACGATCACGGTTATAGCTAAAAACATGCTGTTTTATAAGCTAAAAATTCTTTT
>NZ_WXWK01000123.1:0-3084 GCF_009904835.1 Vibrio sp. V33_P6A3T137
CAATGAATAGTGCAATAGTTAGAATTATAAAATAATAAAATTTTCGGAGAGACACATTAATGCCTTCAAGCTCAGAAATAGGAAAAAAAAGCAAAAAAAATAGGTGGGAACTCAAATTCACTACCCGAATTACTTTGCTATTTGGTTTTCTAAGCTTGTTTACCCTTCTTATTTCCATGTTTTATTCAATACGTACTGCAGAAATCAGTTTGCATTCAGAAATTGAAAATAGTTTAGCGCAGCGACAAAGAACCGTACAAAGTTTAATAGAAAATCGTCTAGATTTATTAGAGGTTTATTTACACACGACTGCATCTAATCAAGTGTTCACTTCATTAACTGGTGAGAACTTTGAGTTTAATAACATTGCTGAAGATATGATCTATATGTTTCAAGATTCAGCATTAGGAGCAAACCTTGATATTTTCTTTTTAACCGATTCCTCGGGCAAGGTTTTAATGGATGCAGGACTCCCTTTATACAATATTGAACCAATGTTAAATTCACTACGCTCTCCGCTACATTACACAAGTGAATGGGCATTAGTGCATAGTCCAAATTTAACCGCTTTATTAAAAGCGACTCCAATTTTTGACCCCGCGAGCATTCAATTACGAGGCTATATGTTTATTGGCTTGGCGATTGGTCAAAACCGAAGCTTTATTCAGACTCTCGCTGAACGGGCCGATTTAGATGCTTTGTCTATTCATTATCAGCAAGCAAGACTGATTCAATACAGTCCAAGTATCGCGCTTCCAGCACATTCTAGTGAAGAAAAAACTTCATCACAGATGCGTGCTTATGAAAATCTATATCTATTAAATGCAACCCTGAACATTAACAATAAAGCATATCCCTTAAACTTAAAAATGGGTATCGATAAGCAGAGATTTACTTCTGTCTCTGAACATTATTGGCAAACATTCTTTTTATTATCTGGTGTTTTTTTACTGCTGCTGATTCTTGCCGCTTGGCTTTTACATCTAAGTCATAGCCGAGCGATAAGCCAATTGACCGACTATATTCAAGGTATTCAAAAAGGACTAAGAGTATCATTTTCTCCTACTGGAATATATGAATACAATCAAGTGGGAGATGCGATGCAGCATATGGTAGAAAATCTAAAAATTGCCGCCACGGTATTTGAGTCAGCCGAAGGTATGGTTGTGACCGATGAAAAAAAACACATTCTTAGAGTGAACCAAGCATTTACTGATATTACCGGTTACCAACCAAAAGATGTACTAGGCCATCATATAAAAGTCATTCGCTCGGGTCGTCATAATCAAAGCTTTTACGATGAACTTGAATTGCAATTAAAAACGCAAGGTTCATGGCAAGGTGAAATCTTTAATAAACGTAAAAATGGAGAAGAGTATCTACAGTGGACAATGATCACTGCCGTCATCAGTGATCATGAAGATGAAATCATTAATTATGTGATCACGTTAATTGATATCACTCAACGTAAAGCCGCAGAAAGCAAAATAAAACAGCTCGCCTTCTATGACCAATTAACTGGATTACCTAACCGTCAGTTATTAATGGAGCGCTTAGAATCAGCTCGACTAAATAGCCAAAGAAATGGCCAGTACGGTGCAATTTTATATTTAGACTTGGATGATTTTAAAACCCTGAATGATACTCGAGGCCATGATATTGGCGATAAATTTTTAACCTTAGTCAGTCAACGATTACTTGATTGTGTACGTAGAACGGACACCGTTGCTCGAATCGGTGGCGATGAGTTTGTGATCATTCTTGAACAACTGGATTCGGATTTAGACATCGCCTCTAAACGTGCTGATTTATTGTGCAGAAAGATTCTTGATACATTATCCAAGCCTTATTACATTGATAATATTGAACATTTTAGCACATTAAGTATCGGCGTTACCCTTTTCCTCGGTGAGACCAAAGGGATTGATGAATTACTTAAGCATGCCGACTTAGCCATGTACCAGGCTAAAGGAGCGGGTCGCAATACACATCGATTCTTTAATCCAGAAATGCAAGCCAAAGTGTTAGAGCATGCAGCCATGGCCAATGATATTCGCCACGCCTTAACTCGTAATGAATTCACTTTATACTATCAACCACAAGTCACCCATGATGGTCAACTTACTGGCGCTGAAGCCCTTATTCGTTGGCAACATCCTAAACAGGGGACAATTTCACCAATAGAGTTTATTCCTATTGCTGAAGAAACCGGGTTAATTCTTCCTTTAGGCGAGTGGGTATTAGATCAAGCTTGCCAAGTCCTTGCTGTATGGCAAAACTCACCACTCACTGACTCGCTGGTTCTCGCCATTAATATCAGTGCCAAGCAATTCCATCAAACTGGTTTTGTTCAGCAAGTTCTAGAAGCGTTGCAACGTTATAGAGCGAATCCTGATCGTCTTAAGCTGGAACTCACAGAAAGTATGCTTCATGAAGATCTTGAAGATACCATCACAAAAATGTCGCAACTAAAAAAATATGGGGTGAGTTTTTCTCTCGATGATTTCGGAACGGGTTACTCATCACTCAACTACTTAAAACGATTACCTTTAGATCAACTCAAAATTGATAAATCTTTTGTGCGTGATTTACTCACCAATAGTCATGATGCGGATATTGCTCGTACGATTGTCTCATTGGCGAAAAGCATGAACTTAGCGGTGATTGCTGAAGGCGTCGAAACACAAGAACAAAGACTGGCTCTCGCTAGCTACGGTTGTTTGGATTTCCAAGGCTATTTATTTTCTCGTCCTGTCCCTCTCGAAGCCTTCCCATTTAATTATCCTGATGGTATTCCGACAACAGCCAAAACAAATTAACGCAACTCTGTGGTTAATATTATCAGAAACCGGCTTTGATAGATTTGGATACTGGGTAGACAGACGTCAAAGATAAACTGGAGGCTTTCTTGCAAATGGTAAACGGTTATGAGAGGAAAAACATTTATTAAACATAAAGATAAAAAAACAGCGCATCTAAGCGCTTTATTTGATAACTTCTGACGGATTTTAGTAAGCTTGGAGCGTGCGGCGGGAATCGAACCCGCATCATCAGCTTGGAAGGCTGAGGTAATAGCCATTATAC
>NZ_WXWK01000169.1:0-3051 GCF_009904835.1 Vibrio sp. V33_P6A3T137
TATTCTAACAGCTGCATGGTTTTTTCAAGGCATTGGTTGTGTTGAAAATTTAATGTATGTTTCATTATTATCAAAAATAACTAATCTTGTAATTATTGTTTTCTTTGTTAGACAGCCTGAAAGTTTTAGTATTGCTGTTGCTGCTAGTTGTTTGCCAACATTTTTCTCTGGTATATATTTAACTGCTATTGCACATAAAAGATATAAACTAAGAGTGCCTGAATTTAATAATTTGTTGAAAACAATTAAAGAAGGTAGGGACGTATTTATTGGCCTACTTGCTCCTAATCTATATAACGCGATGCCAACTATTGCGTTAGGTACTGCCTATCCTGCCGACCAATTTGTTAATTTTGCAATTGCATCTCGTTTAACATCGGTAGTCGTGACAATCCAAGATGTTGTGGCTAAAGCTATATATCCAATTATTTCCAGAATTAAAGAAAACCAGGTCAATAAGTTACTTATTGTAAATGGTTTGATCACTGTATTTCCTATTTTAGTATTGTTCTTTTTAGGAGAGTCGATATTAAGTCTTTTTTTAGGTGGTGATTTTTCTGATGTAAACCAATTTTTAATTATATTTACGATAGGCGTTTTTTTTATTGGTTTATCCAATGCAATAAGTAAGGGTTTTTTACTACCTAATGGTTATGACCGATTATATCGGAATGTATCACTAAGGGTATCAGTCATTTCAGCTTTGATCTGTATCTTTGGAATCTACTTTGGTGGGTTGCTAGGAGGTGCTCTATCTATAGCATTGGCAAGAATTTTGTTTTTTGTTGATTATTATATTTCATATAGGCGTCTAATTCGATAAATTATAATATAGGGACAGAAAAATTATGAATATGCTTGTGTTTAAAGGGTTTGTGGTATCGATAATTCACAATTTTCTTGTTCCGATGGATAACGCTATCACACAACAAACAATTAACCGATGATCAATTTGACGATCATTTTCAGTGTTTTCTAATAACTCCATAGACAAAATGGGGGTCAAAAACGATGAGTAACCAGCACCCATTTATGTATTTCGATGTCATCCCAGATTATTGCCAATAAGGCAAAGTCGAGAACAAGTTAACGGATATCATTTTGTTAACAATCTGTGCGGTGCTTTCCGATCAGGATGAGTGGAAAGCCATTCATCTTTACGGCACAAAGTGGTTCGATTTCCTCAAACACTTTGGTGATTTTAGTCATGGTGTTCCCTCCGCTATTACCATAGCTAGAGTGATGGGCATGATTAATGCGACACGCTTACAAAAGTGTTTTATCGAATGGATGAAATCATGCTGTGAACTCACTGACGGTGAAGTGATAGCGATAGCAGAGAAAAATCATGAACATGCCCATGTTTAAAGGGTTTATGGCATAGTAAGTTCACGGTTTTCTTGTTCCGATCGATAACGCTATCACACAACAAGCAATTAACCGATGATCAATTTGACGATCATTTTCAGTGTTTTCTAATACCTTCATAGACAAAATGGAGGTCAAAAACGATGAGTAACCAGCATCCATTTATGCATTTCGATGTCATCCCAGATTACCGCCAACAAGGCAAAGTTGAACACAAGTTAACGGATATCATTTTGTTAACAATCTGTGCGGTACTTTCCGGTCAGGATGATTGGAAAGCCATTCATCTTTACGGCACAAGGTGGCTAGATTTCCTCAAACGCTTTGGTGATTTTAGTCATGGTGTTCCTTCCGCTATTACCATAGCTAGAGTGATGGGCATGATTAATGCGACACGCTTACAAAAGTGTTTTATCGAATGGATGAAATCATGCTGTGAACTCACTGACGGTGAAGTGATAGCGATAGATGGTAAAACCGTTCGAGGGTCTTATGATGATTCCCGTGGGCTTGGTGCGATTCATATGGTTAATGCGTTTGCTACAGAAAATGGCGTGTGCCTTGGATAGCATAAAGTTTACGAGAAATCCAATGAGATAACCGCCATTCCTGAATTGCTTCAACTGCTTGATATATCAGGTTGTTTAGTGACCATTGATGCGATGGGTTGCCAAAAGAAAATCGCACAAAAAATCCTTGAAAAGAACGCAGATTACTTGCTGGCAGTAAAAGGAAATCAAGGTCGTCTTGAGCAAGCTTTTAATCATTATTTCAATATGAGCATGCTGCAACAACATGACGGTGATTCTTACAGTACTCAAGAAACATCGCGAGGCCGAAAAGAAACACGATTAGCCTTAGTGAACGAAGATTTAAGTGTTTTGGGCGATCTTGAATTTGATTGGCCAGGGCTTAAAACGATGGGAATTGTGGTATCTATTCGTCAAGAATCAGCAGTGGCTCAAGAATCGGATGTAACGGTTCGATATTATATTAGTTCGAAAACGCTCAGTGCTGAAGAATTGTTAAATGCTTCACGCTCGCACTGGTTAGTTGAGTCGATGCATTGGATGTTGGATACAGAATTTGGTGAAGATGCTTGCCGTAAACGAGCGGAAGAACGAGCAGAGAATTTCGCAAGGATCAGACAGATGTGCTTAAACATGCTAAAAAGTGAAACGACGCTGAAAGCGAGCATTAAACACAAACGAGCGATGTGCGCGATGGATCCAGAGTATCTTTTTAAGGTTTTGGGAAGCGTTTATTTACGGGGAATGTTCATGATTTTTCCGTGAACACGTGCGGTCGCTCTGATAGTTTATTAAGGTTAAAGTATGACAGCATACTTGGTTGTTTTTGGTTGGCTTGCTTTTTGTTCAGTTGCTCACAATACAAAGCAACTTTCTTATCTAAAACCATTTTTTTTTATATTATCTGCCTTACTACTGATTTTTTTTGCAGGATTTAGAGAGGCTGGGGTTGGTGCTGATGATTGGAACTATGTTATAAAGTTCTTGGAGGTGCCAGATATAAGTTATTGGTTCACTGGAGAGTTTACATACTCTTTTTCCGAGACTTGGATGGAGCCTGCTTATATTGCTTTAGGGGCAATTATTCGTTTGTTTACATCAAACTATACATATCTATTTTTAGTCGTTTCGCTATTTTCAGTAGGTATTGCAT
>NZ_WXWK01000137.1:0-3027 GCF_009904835.1 Vibrio sp. V33_P6A3T137
GTTTATTGTTCTTTTTGGTGGCGATTGAAAGTTGAACGATACTTGTGTTTTTTCGGCAACTTTGCCCTGATAAATTGTGTACGCAAAAGGTTCGATTGTCGCTGAAAGGTCTCTTTCTTTGGTGTTGCTTGTTCATTGATTCCACCGGCTATTTCGCTTCAGCATGTTTGGGATCTCATGAACATCTTACTTGCTGAAAGTGTTTGGTTAGCGCAAGTTTATCGATGTTTGTGCGCTTTTGTCCGGCTCTGCTCTGATAAATTGTGCACACAAAAGGTTCATTTGTCGCTGAATGGTCTCTTCCTTTGGTGTTGTTTGTCCCTTGATTCCGCAGGCTAATTCGCTTCAACTTGTTTGGGATCTTATCGGCATCAATGATTTCTGAAAGTAGGCTGGTTTGTCATTTTGAGTTAAACTGCTTCGAACAAATGAATTTTTTAAAAGTTCAATGTAATCAATGAGTAATAAAGCATAACAAACGCTTCAAGAGGGACTTCCAACGCGCGGCATTTTCATTATGCGTTGGCTTAAGTGATTACGGTGTTATGCGGAAAGTTGGTAGTAGCGTTGTCAGCCCCTTAAGCGGGCGTTATAAGGTGGTTTAGCACAGGAGTTTGTATGCTTAATAAGGAAAACACTGGCCTGATTGTCGTTGATATTCAAGGTAAGCTTGCTCGATTAGTATCCAATAGTAACGAGCTCGTTTCAAACTGTACAAAACTAGTTAAAGGAGCCCAATTTCTTGGTTTACCAATAGTTTGGCTTGAGCAGAATCCTGATAAATTAGGTAAAACTATCGAAGAGATAAATGAGCTATTGAGTAATCAAAAGCCTATTGGCAAGTTCAGTTTTGACGCTTGTAGTGAGCCTCGTTTTATTGATGAAATCCAAAAGTCAGCCAAAACTTCTTGGTTAATATGTGGGATCGAAGCTCATATATGTGTTTATCAAACGGCACTCCATCTAAAAAATCTGGGTTACGATATACACTTGGTAAGCGATTGTGTTTCGTCACGTGATGAATTAAACAAAGAGCTAGCAATCAGAAAGTTAGCAGATTCTGGAGTTGATATAACTAGTTTAGAAATGAGTCTTTATGAACTAGTTAAAGATTGCCGAGTACCAGAATTTAAAGAAATACTCAATTTAATTAAGTAGTTACCCACCTTATAACAAACACTTCAAGAGGGACTTCCAACGCGTGGCATTTTTATTATGCGTTGATTTCAGTGGTTTCGGCGTTGTGCAGAAACTTGGTAGTAGCGTTGTCAGCCCCTTAAGTGGGCGTTAAATTGATTGATGAGGTTTCAAACTAAATGAGTAAAGAAGAAAATAACTCGAACAAAGGATTTCTGACACTTGTAAACATTAGAGATATTTTAATCGTTGCTATTCTTGTAATAGCTACATGGAAGCTTCTTGGCGCAGACATCTCTATAACGCTTGAGTCGTTTACTTTCACAGACTTACTGTCTGTTTTACTGGCTTGCTTTGCTATAGCTCTATCAGTTGCTTTTTATTTCAAAGCAACTGATACATCTAACATGTTTTATGACAACTCATACAAATTTACTAAAGAGATATCTGAAATTTTAGGGCGTATTGAGTCAGGTTTTGGTGAAAAACTGAAACACATTGACGATGGATATACGGGTTTGCGTGACAAGTTTGACAAAATGCCCTTTGATGTTGACCGCGCAAAGGAAGAAGAAAAGAAAGAAAAAGAACACATTAAAGAACAAGAAAAGGAAATGAATAAGGTCATTTTAAACCTCATTGAAAAAGCAAGAATTGCAGACGATGAAAAAGAACAAGTAATATCTCAGCTTGAGCAGAGTGGCAAAGAATTAGACCGTTCAAAACAAGAGCTTAGAAGGCTACAAAGAGATATTAATCGAGTACAAAGTGATATTTCTGATGTTCCTCAAGATTTTATATCTTACTTGGCAAATCGAATAGAAGGGCGTTTTAGTTCAAAATATATTAACGCCCCAATACGTATTCTTAACCGCCATTTTAAAGATGTAGTCGACGAAGAAATGATTACATCTGGAGACATCGACTTTATGACACAGCATGACTTAGTTAGTGCAGGGAAATTGACCGAAAAAGGTGCAAAAGTCTTGAGGTTGGCGATCGAAAAATCAATTTAACAAACTGTTTAAGAGTGATTCGCAACGCGTGGCATTTTTACTATGCGCTGGGTTTAGTGTTTAAGGTGGTATGCGGTGGCTTCGGTATTGCGTTGCTCACACCTTAACAGGGCGTTAGCTGCTTACAAGTTCTCATGTTCCATTAGCTGTACAAGTTGGTTTTTTAGTCATATACTTGTCTTATTAAACGTACATGTGGAGGTTTTATGAGAATTGTATCTTTTACCGAAGCTAGAAATAGCTTGAAGAGCGTTTTGGATGCTGTTGTTAATGACGCAGATACAACCGTGATCACGCGTCGTGATTCTGAAGATGCGGTTGTTATGTCACTAGATTATTACAATAGCTTAATGGAAACGGTTCATTTGCTTCGTTCTCCGGCAAATGCTGAGCACTTACATCGTTCAATTACTCAGTTTAAAGCGGGTAAGGTGAGCCAAAGAGATTTAATCGATGAGTAGTCGTTTATTATCTTGGACTGATGAGTCTTGGAATGATTATGTTTATTGGCAGACGCAAGACAAGAAAACACTTAAACGTATAAATAAACTCATCACGGATGTTAAGCGTTCTCCTTTCGAGGGCATAGGTAAACCTGAACCACTAAAAGAAAATTTATCTGGTTTTTGGTCGCGACGAATAGATGATACGAATAGGCTAGTTTATGCGGTTGATGATAGTGCTATCACAATCATTTCTTGCCGTTATCACTATTAATTTAGGCTTTATCGTCAGGCAGCTAACAAAGCGTTCAAGAGGGATTCGCAACGCGTGGCATTTTCGTTATGCGTTGATTTTATTAGTTTTTAGTGCAATGCGGTGAGTCGGTAGTTGCGTTGCTCACCCCTTAACGCGGCGTTATGCTTTATTGAGC
>NZ_WXWK01000071.1:0-3018 GCF_009904835.1 Vibrio sp. V33_P6A3T137
TCACACATTTCGTGCGATTTAATCACATTGACCGCTTCGTGTGATAAGCTATACTCCAGTTAGACTTAAGACTGTGGAGAATAACCATGCATACATTAACAGCAAATGACGCTAAACGAAATTTTGGTGAATTGCTTCTTAATGCTCAACGCCAACCAATTAAGATCAGTAAAAACAGCAAAGATGCTGTTGTCGTGATGTCTATACATGACTACGAAGAGCTTGAAATGATGAAAACAGAATATCTTAAACATTGTTTCAACGCGGCTAAAGATGACTTGGCAAAAGGCAATGTCGTTGATGGTAAAGATTTTTTGAATGAGCTGTAACAAACAATATGCATAATAAACAATATAAACTGAGTAGTTTGGCTCAAACTCATTTACGTAAAGTAAAAAATTATACCATCAACAATTTTTCCGAATTACAGTGGCAACGTTATAAAGAAACACTACTTTCTGGCTTTCAAATGCTCACCGATAATCCTGATTTAGGACGAAGCTGCCATGAAATATATAGTAACGGCTTTTACTTTCCGATTGAAAAACATACTGCTTACTTCACAAAGGAAGAGAATTTCATCTTAATCGTAGCTGTATTGGGGCAATCTCAGTTACCGCAAATTCACCTGAAATAATAAACAATTATGGGCGATGCTTTCGATTGGTAAGCTAACGCCGCATTAAGGGGCAGCCAACGCTACTACCAACTTTCCGCATAACATCGTACCCACAAAAACCAACGCATAATAAAAATGCCACGCGTTGGCTGTCCCTCTTAAATGCTTTGTTAGGCGGCGGTTCTCTGCATTATATGTTGAGGACCAACTGGACCACCTAAATACAAATTCCCTGTGTCTTCAAAACCACATTTAAGATAACAATTGTACGCGGCTTTATTACGGCAATTTACTGTCAATTGTAACCGTTCAAACTCTGGATAGGTTGAAGCAACATAGCTTGGTAACAAATTCATCGCTCTACTCGCAATACCTAAACCTTGATGATTATCATCAATCAGCAAAGCTCGAACGCCTAGCGCTTTTGGATCACTAAAACTATATGCGTCAGAATAAGATAGATCTAAGACGAAAAAACCAACAACTTGATCATTGTCGATGATCAAATGAGGATGCTCATGTTCTTTTAAAGATAAAATGAATTCACCAAGCTTATCGACTGTGAACTGAACTTGATCGGGTTTTACTCGTAACTTTTCGACTTCAGCATCACGAATTTTATTATATCTCTCAATTAGTAACATATTACCTCGAACTCAAATGACGCCTAACGCCCGGCTAAGGGGTTGACAACGCACTGCCAGACTCAAAAAACACACCGTAAACCCTGAACTTCAATTTTGTACTAAAGCCGCCACGCGTTGGCAATCCCTCTTGAGCCGTTTGTTATAAGCGTGCTTCATTTTACCATGTTTTATCTAAGTCTTGTGCGTATAAAGAAATAGCTCGCTGATACTCTTTAATTGCATCACTATTCGTGGTCGATACTAGAAGTTCAAGTAGCAATGATATCGCTTCTTTATAGCGTCCCAAGTTGTAGAGGCACATGGCATAGAAAGGCTGAACTTCAATAGAATCAGGGTAGTCACTGAGAGTTTGCTCGAAATAGCTTAACGCCTCTGAATACATGCCAAGGGTTCGATAAGTGCTCGCTAGCCCAAACAAAGCATCAAACCTTTCTACCGACGAAAGTAGACCCGAAAGAGACAACAGATAATGAGCAACCGCTTCTTGCTCTTTACCCTCATTGTCGTACGACCAAGCAATTTGCAAGTGAGCCTTAGCAGAATAAGCCTCATCATTTAATAACGTTTTTAGTAAAGCTCTCGACTCTTGATACTTAGCCTTTTTCCGCAATTCAATCGCTTGTTTGATGAGACTTTCCATAATTTTCCTCGAAGCTTATAACGCCCGCCTAAGGGGCTGGCAACGCATTACCACTAAACTTAAACACAGCAACTGCAACCACCGCGGCTCAATGGGACTGGAAACGCCACGCGTTGACAGTCCCTCTTGAGGCGTTTGTTAGCCCACATTTCACCACAGACACTAAAACCATTTGTCTATAAGCTTCTGAACCAACATCGAACCCGATGAAGTGAACGTCCAAATAAAGGCCCCAATATTTGCAAATATCGTCAACCACAAAATCGATTTAAATGGCTGCTTTTTCGACTTATGACGAAGCTGATTTTGGGCGCACAGCGCTCCCAACCAACCACCAAATAACGACAAAAGATGAAGTGTGTTTTCTGGTGTACGCCATTTGCCATGTTGAGCTGCATTCTTATCTATTGCGTACATTACGTAGGTTACAAGTGACATCAATATATAGACTGCAATGAATATCTTCTCACCACCTAGTATAAAAACCGCAGCACTTGCTAGAACAAGGTAAACGAAACTAAATATGATCGTTGAAGGGATAGTTCTTGCCCCCAGAATTGTTACATTAGTGGCGTTGTAACGCCCTTTCTGGTCTTCATTAACTTCAAATTCAACTTCATCATCGACTTTGGGACGTCGGCTTTTACTTTGAACAGTTGATACATGGAGAAAGACTCTTAATTCGCCATTTAATGCTGATATGAACCCATAACCTTTTGAGTCATTCCACTCTACAACTTTGCCTTTTATCATCGAACTCTACTTTTTGTTTATCACTTGTGGGCTAACGCCCGCTTAAGGGGCTGACAACGCTACTACCAAGTTTCCGCATAACACCGTAACCACCGAAATCAACGCACAGTAAAAATGCCACGCGTTGGAAGTCCCTCTTGAAGCGTTTGTATGGATAATAACTAACGAATCAGGGTAAAGTGAGACCCAGACTTTAGCTGCAACTAAAGTTCTCTATCTGATAGTTCGATTGAAGTGTGGCTCCTCTATCGAGAGACCGATAACAAGAGCGAACGTCAGATAGAACTCCAAGCACCACACTCGAATAGTCTTCTGGGTCTCGAACCCGCATTTAGCAAGCAAGAGTTAGCTTATTATGA
>NZ_WXWK01000132.1:0-2993 GCF_009904835.1 Vibrio sp. V33_P6A3T137
CATCAATATGAACAGGAAATGTTGCTAGCTAACCTATTGGTGAATCTGTTTATTTTCACTGAAAAACATCTCACCTTATTAATAGATTTATTATCTTTTTATATTCCGTAAAAAAGAACTTATTCACTCGCCAAAATGCGTTGCAATTTGCGTTTAAATTTTCTTTTTAAGAATAACCATCCACTTTGCTGAGATGGCTTCACCATAGGTGGTAATTTATCCTCAATTCGCGGTATCGATTGCTCAAGATCAATCCGAAACGGGCTAGCCAATGGGTGGGAGCGATCAAGATGCTGACTCAGTAGTTCTTCTTTTACTTGATCTTCCAACTGTTGCCATTTCTCTCTTGCAACATCAGGCCAGCAATAATCCACACTTGGCGGATTAACAATAAAGCGACCATTGGTTTGTGCTAACAGATAATCCGGCTTAACTTGCATCACCAATTGAGGATCGATTTTTCCAGCAGAATGAATGAAAACGATATTTTGAAAAGTTAAACAGGCAAACTCCATCAAGCTGTAACTGGACGAAGAACCAAAAATCAATAAGGTTTGCTGATAATAGGCGCTCGGATTCACACAGATAAAGACTCGTCCCATATTTGGCAATTGATTATCAAACACCAGTGTAGAACGGTAGATGCTTTTCGCTAAACATTTTTCCGTTGCCTTACGGGGAGGAAAACACTTGTTACCTAAATCTCCGCCCATGGTTCTATCAACAAAGGATAAATCGCTAAAAGTCTGTTGATGTTGTTCAGTTAATAACTGCCAAGAGTTTAATAGCGTTAACCACGTTTCGAGGCACCCTTTATGAGTCCAATGGGTATCCAGCTTTCTAAAAGCTGGCTCAGGCATCGCTCTTAGCTCGGCTTCAGGATAAATCACCGGCAACCCCTGTGCCAAAGACATTAACTGACGAATAGGTACCATTTTACCCAGCGTACGCGGATAAAAATCGCATAACACCATCTCTTTGGCGGGCGCAATTAATAGCGCGTGCTTGAGAGAATGCTTTTTTGCCAACTTATCAAACTCGCTAAGATAATGTGACCACTGCTCTAAATCACTGGCAGACAGCGGCCTTTTGCCAATAAACTGATCAACGCTATGGTTGGTATCATTATCTAAAAAAAGCCAACCGGCTTTACCTTCCAAAACCTGTAATTGACCTTGAATCGAGATATCGACCAATGGGTAATCTTGATCTGCTATCTTGATGCGAATTTGCAATTGATCGCTGATCGGGAACAGGGTTTTGCGAAATCCACACTGACGTTGCCAAGCTGGAGGAACTTGATCACCGAATAAATACTGACAGACATCCTTACGCGATACAGTTGGTAGCGCTTCGATAACATCACCTTGAACACAATATACACTCCAAGGTAGCTCGGTGGTAAGCATAGCCCAGCCTTGAATCAATAACCCTGAGCCATCAGATTGGAGCTGATTGAGTGTGAAAGTGTTTTTATCGATCGGAAAATCAAGACACCAAGCCTGAACGAGGTTATCGGGAAGTGAGTGTTGATGAATAATGGTCTGATACATGCAAAAAATCTTAGCACAAAGCGATGAATAAATGGTTGATAAACTAGCAGATCTCACTGCGCAAACAAAGAACAAGTGACCATAAAAATCGACCTGATACTTGCACGAGGCTTGAATGAGAGATTGATTCCATTTTTATCAAGCCTAGATAGTGAGGTTTTACTTACTTTTATAAGGTGACCTTGTTGGTCACTGCCCAGCAAAAAAAGCGTTTAATACTGGCGATTTTTTCATCGCATCATTGATCATCTCGCTATCTAACGGATACGCTTGAGCAAGAGAACAATAGGTCGCTTTTACATTCGACTGATTAGCGCTAAGCAACTCAACCACATGCCGTAATAGTAGCGCAGTATTATATTGTGTGATTAAGCTAACTTGGTTTTGATAAGTAGAGTTCGATTGGCTTACCGGTACTGGTAATTTACTGAGATGTTTCTCAAGCTTAGAGGGATTAAGCATTTCGGGCTTAAAACCGGTTTTAATCTGTAAGGCGCTGGTTGGCGGTATATGATTAATGTTGACGTAAGTAGCACGATTATTTAACGCCTTATCAATTTTTTTATAGATATTTGGTACTTTTCTACCCGTATACATCAGCAGATTTTTATTCCCTTGAGTATACAATAAATTATGCATTGCACTGCCTGCATAGCCAATAATGGTTTGATGAGCATTAAAATAACGCAATTGCTCTTTAACCGATAACGTTTCTGGATGAATGACCACCGCGCCACTGGCGGATAAACGCTGTTCAATCTGCCGCTCGCCAATGATCATCCGTTCATAACCTGGGCATAAATTAGCCCGAGAGACAAATAAAGGCCTGGTGTCGGTATTGGAAGGAAAATTATTATTAGCTAGCAATTCCTCTCTTAACACTAAGTAATCACTATGAAACTGATTGGGATACTCTAACGCGGGCTTGGCAACAATCAACTTTTCGACAATCAATGATTCTGAATCAATGATTCGCAATTTATCTTTCAAACCGATCAACTCAAAAAATTGATACACAAAATCAGGAATCTGCTCAGTGGTACTAAGATAAACAATATGATCAATTTGCTCGTTCTGCTTAATCGGCCATAACCTAGCCAATGACTCGGTCAAAAAATGGCCATAATGATTATGTAATACGCCAGCGTAAAGTGATAAACCAGAGAGACGCTGACTATTATTTAGATCAGGTAGCCGACTTTTCGCTATTGGTAGGATAATTTGCTGATTATTGGTCACTAAAGCACAATCGTTTAGGTAGTGATTGTCATCGTCATAGAGACCACCATAAAATCGGAAGTCACTACCATGTCTTTGTAGAGCGATACATTTGATTACATGATGTGTTTCATAGATTAATCGATTTTTTTTACCTATCCGTTGCCATAATTTCATTATTTAACTCCATGAGAGATAAAAACACAAAAACAATACCTATTT
>NZ_WXWK01000160.1:0-2941 GCF_009904835.1 Vibrio sp. V33_P6A3T137
GTGTTGGTTACGTTCGTTCACCCAATCACATCGTTTGGCTATGCTCATGGGGATGAACTCACTTGCCGTCTATCTGCAACTCCAAGTCGTTTGGGTATAGCAACGGAAGTCACTATCGAACCTCAGTTGTTGACGTTAAACATCCAGTCGTTTGGGTTATAAATTTAGTAATAATTTGTTTCGTTGACCGATACGTATACCGTTAAGTGTATAGTGCTGCAAGACACGAAATGAAAACAAAGAAATCGCTAAAAATGTAATGTTTTGAAAAATAAAATATTTCTATTTTTTTTTACTCTTGATGTTGAGTGAAAACTAAGTTTTCATATTTGGTTACATTTTGGGCGTGGATGGATTGTAGGAGTAATTATTGCTGTTGTTTGTTGTTAAGCCGCGCTGAGTCAACGATTATCTGCATAAAGTGACGGGATGGGATCTAATGAATACCAGCTTCGAGCCCTATTAATGATCGGAGGGTTTATCCTCTTCCCACTTCAAGTAGTTTAGGTATACTTTCGCTATTGCCCGATACATAAGTGGCGTAAATAAAAGCATAATAAGAAGGTTGGCTAAGATTATGAAAGGTTGGTATCTGCTTTATTGTAAGCGAGGTGAACAAGCAAGGGCAAAGAGCCATCTTGAAAATCAAGGGGTTGAATGTTTTTATCCGCAAATGGAAGTTGAGAAAATTCTTCGTGGTAAAAGAAAAAAGTACAAGAGCCCGTTTTCCCGTCTTATATTTTCGTGTGTTTTGATTATAAGCAAGGACCAACGTTTACGACGGTCCGTTCAACACGTGGCGTTGTCGATTTTGTTCGTTTTGGCCCTGAACCTAAAGAATTATCGGAAGCATTAGTCACTGAGCTAAAAAAACTGGAATATCTACCCGATCACGAGCAACTGGGGTTACCTGCGGTAGGACAAGAGATAGAAGTCAAAGGCGGTCAGTTTTGTGGTATTCGGGCTTTATATCAAGAACCTGATGGCGACGCGCGTTCTATGATGTTGGTACAGATGATCAATCAGCCAGTGGTGATCAGTATTGATAATAAAGATTTGGATCTTAAGCATTGCTTAGACAATTGAGCTTGCGTCGTCGAGAACGTTTGATGATTAAGTAGAAAAACTCAAGGCGCCATAGAGGCGCCTTGATTATTTATATCGAACGTTATTAATAAGCTTCATTATGTACGGCTTTCACGGCTCGACCTGAAGGGTCAATGCAGTTTTTGAAAGACTCATCCCATTCTACAGCTTTGGCGGATGAGCAGGCGACGGATGGGCCACCAGGTACGCAGCGTGCTGCAGACTCTAATGGGAACAGCTCTTCAAAGATTTCTCGATACACATAGCCTTCTTTGGTTGTTGGTGTATTGTACGGGAAGCGGAATTTAGCCGTTGCCATCTGTTGATCGCTGATTTTCGCTTCTGCGGTTGATTTCAGGGTGTCTATCCAGTTATAGCCGACGCCATCGGAAAATTGCTCTTTTTGACGCCAAGCAATGGAATCCGGTAAATAGTCTTGAAAGCATTCGCGTAAGATGTGTTTTTCCATCTTACCATTACCACACATTTTGTCGGCAGGGTTGAGACGCATCGCGACATCAATAAACTCTTTATCCAAGAACGGTACTCGTCCTTCAACGCCCCACGCCGCGAGTGATTTATTCGCTCGAGCACAATCAAATAGGTTTAATGCGAGCAGCTTACGGACGGTTTCTTCATGAAACTCTTGCGCATTCGGCGCTTTATGAAAGTAAAGATACCCGCCAAATATTTCGTCAGCGCCTTCACCCGATAGGACCATTTTTATGCCCATCGCTTTAATTTTTCGTCCGAGTAAAAACATCGGTGTTGAAGCGCGAATGGTCGTCACATCATAAGTTTCGATGTGATAAATCACATCGCGAATGGCATCCAGCCCTTCTTGAATGGTATAGGTCATTTCATGATGTATTGTGCCGATTTTTTCAGCCACTTCACGAGCGGCTTTTAAATCAGGTGCGCCTTCTAGACCAATGGCAAACGAGTGCAGTTGAGGCCACCACGCAGCCGATTGTTCATCATCTTCAATGCGCATCGCGGCGTAACGTTTGGCAATGGCTGAGGTGATAGAAGAATCTAACCCGCCAGATAATAATACGCCATAAGGTACATCGGTCATTAACTGGCGTTTGACCGCCGCTTCTAACGCTTCCGTGAGTTCTTCTTTACTCGATAAGTTATCTTTTACAGCATCATATTCAGTCCAATCGCGTAGGTAATAGCGGTAAGGTTCTGGATCGGTTGAACTAAAGTAACTGCCAGGAGGGAATTCACTGATCGACTTACAAACCGGCACTAATGCTTTCATTTCTGAGGCGATATAGTAATTGCCATGCTCATCGTGACCTTGATAGAGCGGGATGATGCCAATATGGTCGCGGCCAATTAGGAATTGATCTTTTTCCTGGTCATAAAGAGCAAAAGCAAAGATACCATTGAGCTCTTCGAGTAACTCCGCGCCTTTATCTTGGTAGAGGGCCAAAATAACTTCACAATCGGAATCGGTTTGAAAGTCGTATGTATCTTGATAGCGGGCACGAATTTCTTTGTGGTTATAAATTTCACCATTAACGGCCAAGATAAGTTTTTTATCAGGGCTGTAGAGCGGTTGAGCACCGCTGTTGAGACCGACAATCGCTAAGCGCTCATGGGCAAGAATAGCGCGCTCAGAGGTGTAAATACCAGACCAGTCGGGACCACGATGACGTAGTTTTTTAGACATTTCTAAGGCAATTGTCCGTAATGCACTGGCGTCGCTTTTGATGTCTAAGATACCAAAGATAGAACACATACCGCTTCCTTAATTAGATGATGTTTAATCAGATGACTTTAATCTGCCATTTTGGTTAAAAAAGGCAACACTTCTTTGTTTAAATAATTAATCATTGCTTGTTAT
>NZ_WXWK01000163.1:0-2845 GCF_009904835.1 Vibrio sp. V33_P6A3T137
CTTCTAAATCAGACTGAGTTTTCCCATTAAAATTTATATTGATTTTGCTGAGGCTCAATAAAGCATAACGCCGCATTAAGGGGCAGCCAACGCTACTACCAACTTTCCGCATAACATCGTAATCGCAAAAACCAACGCATAATAAAAATGCCACGCGTTGGCTGTCCCTCTTAAATGCTTTGTTATATTTTGGCAAGCCACCTCATTACCTGATCTCTAACTTTCATATATTGATTTAAAGTTTCACTAACACCTTTCATGCCGTAAAACTCTAAACTATCCACGCCGTACTCGGGTGTCAATCTTAAACGACGACGTAAACCTTTAATATATTTTACATCGTAATCCTCAGCACCTCTCGTACCTTTATAACGAATACTTGTAATGAAATTTCCATTTTTTTTAATCTCACAACAATTATTACGGCTAACTTCTACTTCGTAATCAAAATTCGAAAGAATAGTTTTTAGATCGTTAAAGCTAAGTACTTTATCTCGAATCTCTCTACGTCTAGAGTTGTTTTTAAGCCAATCTGCTATAATCAATACCTCTTGATTTCTATCCTCACTTAGTTCATGAGCTGCAATTTTTCTTGTAAACTCGAACATTTCTTCATCAGTGCATTTAGTTACCCAATATCCATTCTCACCTAAATAAACCAATGTGGACATTAATGCAGCCCTTTTATTTCCATTATAGAATGAATGATTTGATATCACTCCATGAAATAAAGCTGCCGCTTTGTTAAATACACCTTCAAAAATATCATGAGTTCCTGCTGTCATATCTTTTCTGACAACTGCACTTTCAAGCAAACCTAGATCTTTAACTCCAGGAGGAGAAATAGGATCATCTCCATGCTCAAAATATTCTGTTAAATACTGATGTATTCTAATTACTGTTTCTTTATTCATATCACCCTCAAAAAATATAACGCCGCGTTAAGGGGTGAGCAACGCAACTACCAACCTTCCGCATTGCACTAAAAACTAATAAAATCAACGCATAACGAAAATGCTACGCGTTGCGAATCCCTCTTGAACGCTTTGTTAAATTACAATTGCTTGTAGAAATAAACCGTTGCCTCTAACTTTCCACTAGAACTACGCGCAAACTCTGGAATTTGACCAGCTTCGATGTAACCAATTGAACGATATAGCAAAGAAGCCACATCACCTAAACGAGTATCCAAAACCAATAACTGTAACCCAAGTTCAGATGCCGTATTTTCCATTAGTGTCATTAATTTTTTACTGATACCTTGCCTACGAGCACTTGTTTTAACCATCAGTTTTTCAACTTCCCCTCTATGTGAACCATTTGCTTTAGAACATAAAGAAAGTTGAACTGCACCGATAATGACGTTTTCGTCTTGTACAATAAACAAACGACGGCCTCCTGAATTTAAATCAGACTCGACTTCAATCCAGTATGACTCGATTTCCTCTCTATTGATTGGTGTTAAAAATCCAACTGAAGCTCCATTCTCAACACAATCAATAAGCAATGAATTTAATTGGTCTGATACACCAGAGATTGAATTAATTTCCTTTATTTCCACTGAACTATCCTTGTAATTTAACGCCGCGTTAAGGGGTGAGCAACGCAACTACCAACTCACCGCATTGCACTAAAAACTAATAAAATCAATGCATAACGAAAATGCCGCGCGTTGCGAATCCCTCTTGAACGCTTTGTTATGTGAATTCTCGATTGAAACGCCGAACTTTTGTACGCACATTTTTCATAGGTGATGACGTATTAAACTGAATCATGCGCCCCAAAGTCCATTGTTCATACCACGCAACACCATACAAATCATGATTACTTAAGCTAGAAATGAGTAAAAGGATCTCATTAATCGTAGACTCAAGTTCAATGAGTAAATCATTGTATTTCCAATCACGATACTCTTCGTGGAAGCTTTCAGCGAGTAAGCCTAATTGGTTCCATTTATAACCAGTTTCTGGGAAATCTACATGTTGGTGTCGAGATCTTAGCTGATGCCATTTAAGAACCAGTTTTCCCCAACTAATCAAGTAAGCCACTGTATCACTAACACTAATGACCGTACCTTTGACGTTTCCCTCTACTCCAGATTTGCGAGCTTTACTTTCCGGAATTGAACGATAGTCAGCCATAAGTTTCGGAAATATTGAGTTTATAGCTAACTCTAATTCATCCTTATTTTTTGGCACAGAAGACATTTTGATCTCCATTCACATAACGCCCGCTTAAGGGGCTGACAACGCTACTACCAAGTTTCCGCATAACACCGTAACCACAAAAATCAACGCATAATAAAAATGCCACGCGTTGGAAGTCCCTCTTGAAGCGTTTGTTATGCTTTATTACCTATTGATTGCATTGAATTTTTACAATATTCATTAGTTAAAGCCACTTTAACTCAAAATGATAAACTTGCCTACTTTCAGCAATCATTGGTGCCGATAAGATCCCAAATAAGTTGAAGCGAAATAGCCTGCGGAATCAATGAACCAGCAACACCAAAGAAAGAGACCTTTCAGCAACAATCGAACCTTTTGTGTGCACAATTTATCAGAGCAGAGCCGGAAAAAGCGCAAAAGCATCAATAAACTTGCGCTAACCAAACACTGTCAGCAAGTAAGATGTTCATGAGATCCCAAACATGCTGAAGCGAAATAGCCGGTGGAATCAATGAGCAAACAACACCAAAGAAAGAGACCTTTCAGCAAAAACCGAACCTTTTGCGAGCACAATTTATCAGGGCAAAGTTACCGAAAAAGCACAAGTATCGTTCAACTTTCAATCGCCACCAAAAAGAACAATAAACTCATAATATCAATAAATTAGAATACAAAAA
>NZ_WXWK01000124.1:0-48468 GCF_009904835.1 Vibrio sp. V33_P6A3T137
CGACAGCTATCGGTACTCGGCCTCAGGCGGTAATAGCGAAAGTGCTTCTGAAAAAACAAAGAGTACAGCTTTATCTCTTGGAATAAGCAACCTAACAACTGCTAAAGTCTAGTAAAAACGAGCCAGTAATTGTGCTGGTGGTAGTCCCTTCTTTTGAAATCACCCAACTATTTGATGTTTTACTTTTATATCTAAGTAAGGCCGTTTCTGAATCGCACATCAAGGTTAGTTTTTAAATCGATCACAGCGTTATCGAATGGATTTATAAGTGTATGTCCTTTTAAGCGGCCAGGCAGCATTATGGCCAAGAGAAAAATGTAGGTGTGTGTCCTTGATAAAGATGCTCGATAAAGATGTAGTGCAACAGGAGTGGAAATACGTGTATAAAACACGTTATTGCTCAATTTAATCAAATACATATGTATCACCTACTTGTATTAGGTGACATTTGATCGTCTTAAAACGAGAAAAGCCCCTGATTACTCAAGGGCTTGAATGTGGCGGAGAGATAGGGATTTGAACCCTAGGATAGCTATTAACCATCGCCGGTTTTCAAGACCGGTGCTTTCAACCACTCAGCCATCTCTCCGTGTGGCGCGAATAATATAAGGCTTCTTAGTGCTTGTAAAGTCCCTTTGATTTCAAGTGAATAAAATACGAGCAAAAAAGGCATTTTTATTTCCTTAACTGGCTTAAACCAACCAGTAAAGTGATATTCATGCTGGCTGGTTTGAGTTTTATCGCTGTTATTCAGTAACTTTTCCTCCGACTTCGGCATAGAGTGGCCAGTCGCCACTTTTAACTAAGTTGCGAGTAAACTCGGCGCTGTGTGCTAAGTCATAATTGTGTTCAATACAGGGTGAGTATGCGATCACTAAAGATGGACCTTGGTGTTCACCCGCGGCTTTTAAGGTCTTAATGGTATGATTCATATTAGCCGCGAGTGCAATTCTGGCCACATAAACTCCGGGGACGTGGCGGTAAAGCTCAATCAAATCTTTCGCTGGATTTGGATTAGGCTCGCTGCATAATTTCGCCGTTTGGCCTTGCGGGGTTGATTTAGATTTTTGTCCCCCAGTATTGGCGTAGCATTGAGTATCAAGCACTAATATGTTGATGTTTTCACCACTTCTTAGTACATGATCGAGTCCACCGAATCCAATATCGTAGGCCCAGCCATCACCACCGATTAGCCATACTTGTTTTTCGACTAAGTAATCCAAAAGAAGATGCAGCTCAGCATGTTGAGGTTGTGCTTCAATCTGATTTTGCAAAGCTTGAATTTGCTGGCGACGTTCAGGAATATTCAACGCTTGAGTGTTATCCGAACCTCCTTGTTGGGCTAATACATGCTCTGCTCGTGATTGAAGGGCCTTGACAGCCAGTTTCATACCCAGACCAAACTCGGCATTATCTTCAAATAAGCTATTGGCCCATGCCGGCCCTCGTCGATCCGCATTTTGACTATAAGGTGTTGTCGGTAAGTTGCCACCAAAGATAGAAGAGCATCCGGTTGCGTTAGCAATGTATAGTCTATCCCCAAACAGTTGAGTTAGGGTTCGAATATAAGCGGTTTCGCCACATCCAGCGCAGGCATTAGGGTATTCAAAGTAAGGCTCAACATGTTGAAGCGTTTTGACATCAATACGTTCTTGTTGATAAATATTTTGTGTTGGTAAGGCTTCAAAGCGTTCAAATTGACCTACCTCCTGATCGTAACAATCGGGTTTGGCGACCATCATCAAGGATTTACGTTCAGGATTTTTCTTATCTTTACCCGGACAAACGTTCGCGCACAGCTGACAGCCAGTACAATCGTTGGGTGATACTTGCAAAGTATAGATAGCATCTGGTTGATGACGAGAGCGGTAAGGCATGGTTTTTAATGGTGATAAATCTTCGCCTTCTGTTGGTTCGACAATTCTCGCTCGAATGGCTGAGTGCGGACAAATCGCGACGCAGTAACCGCATTGAGTGCATAAATCTTCCGACCAGACAGGTAGCTGCTCGGAAATGTCTCTTTTTTCGAGATGCGATGTGTTGGTTGGCCAGCAGCCATCTGCGGGAAAGGCAGACACTGGCAAGCTATTTCCTTGTCTAGCGAGCAGTTGTTCAACTAACGATAAGGGCTCTGCAGAAGCACATGGCGTAGGGGCGATAAAGCTAGAGGCGACATGAGCAGCAAAAGGATTGTAATTAATATTCTCTGGTGTGGCTTCGATACACGCAATACTTCGTGTAATCAGCTCGGCCGATTTTCCTTGCAACTGTTGTTCACATAGGTTGCGCAGTTGGGTAAGCAGGGCTTGGTTATCTTGTTGATTGGTTAACAGTAGGGTGGTGGCGACCTGCATGACCACACTGGTTTTATTGTTAAGCTGATGTTTTGCCACCAGTTGATCGGCATCAAGGGTGATCACGCGAATTTGTTTCGCTTGAATTACGGCTTGTAGTGACGTCGGAAGTTTATACCACAGCTCACTGCCTGTTTTATTGGTATTGATTAGTAAAATGGCACGATGAGCGAGGTGAGTACTGATGTCTATATCCCGTAATAACCCTTCTTGGCTCAGTGAAATGAGCTGCGCTTGACGGATTGGATAAGGCGTTCGAATCGGCTGTGATGAAAAACGTAAGTGAGTGGTGGTAATATTCCGTGATTTTTTTGAATCGTACTCAAATTGCGCATTGACGTTCGATTGATAATGTTGACCTAAAACCTTAAGCACATTTTTCCCAGCGGAAACGCTGCCATCTCCCCCATAACCATACATCAGCACTTGTTGTAAATGGTCGTCATTATGAGTGAGTTGGGCGATGGGTAAGTTGAGATGTGTCTTGTCATCGGAAATACCGATCACAAATTCTCTTTTTTGTTGCGCTTGAGGAGCCGAAAGCATATTAAAAATTTGCTCAGCATCTTCAGGATAAAAGGGCTTTCCGGCTAACCCGTATCGACCACGATATAAAGTAATCGAGCGAGGCAGGGTTTGTAATGCATGTAATACATCAAGATATAACGGTTCTCCGCTCGATCCTGGCTCTTTGGTTCTGTCTAGCACTGCGATTTGTTGCACGGTATTTGGCAGGGCTTCTAATAGCGCTTCACTGGGGAAGGGGCGATAAAGATGTATGCTGATCACGCCAATTTTCTGGCCGAGATTGACCTGTTGATCAACATAGCTTTTCAGGGTTTCGGTGACTGAACCAAGTGCCACAATAACCTGAGTCGCTTGTGGGTGACCAGTATAGCTGACTAAATGATATTGTCGTCCAGTATGCGCGGCAAAGTCATCCATGATGCTTTGTACGATAGATGGCGTTTGTTGATGATAGCTATTTTGCGCTTCTCGGCATTGGAAATAGCTATCACTGTCTGCGGTTGCACCACGTAGGCTTGGCCTATCAGGGGTTAAGGCTCGCTGACGAAACGCAAGTAGATCATCACCGGAAAGTAATTGCTTAATGGTTTGCTCATCGAGAGGAATAAGATTGGTCAGAGCATGTGAAGTGATAAATCCATCAAAAAAATGAATAAACGGTAACCGACAACGCAAAGAAGAAAGCGTCGCAATCAACGCCATATCTTGCGCTTGCTGGCCATCCGTTGCACATAACATGGCAACACCGGTCTGTCTCACGCTCATCACATCTGAATGATCACAAAAAATTGATAAAGCATGAGTGGCTAAAGCACGCGCCGCAACATGAATCACACATGGCGTGAGTTCACCAACCAGTTTATATAAGGTTGGTATCATCAATAATAAACCTTGTGATGAGGTAAAGGTTGTTGCTAACGCCCCACTCATTGCGCTGCCATGTACAACAGCAATGGTTCCTGCTTCCGATTGCATTTCAATCAGCTGAGGCACTTCCCCTAAAAGGTTAGGCCGTTTTTGTGCTGCCCATGACTCACATTTTTCTGCCATAGTTGTGCTTGGGGTGATCGGGTAAACGGCGATCACTTCACTCAATTGGTAAGCAACTTGAGCTACCGCGGTATTAGCATCAGTAATCCAATTCATCACTCTGGAACCTCTGGTTAATCACAATGGTTGTGACTTAAGGCTAAACAAGTATGATTCCCTCACATAACGTGACGAAAACACGAGAAATAAAATGGTTAAGATGCAGAACATGCTGAAAAAGTACGATGGATATAAAATCATCATACTGATATTGCTGTACGGTTTGATAACCGTCATCGGGGTGATTTACCGTCAAGTTATGATAGAGACCGATATAGCGATGTTGTTCTTATTACTCAACATCTTAAGCGCATCGGTACTTCGGCCTAGCTATGCTTATATAATGACTTTAGCTGGGGTCATTATCTTTCATTACTTTCTGTTACCGGATTATCATTCGTTCCGATTTCAGAATGCACAGCACATCATTACTTATGCGGTGATGGTCTTTAGTGGGATATTCGCGATCAATATAACACAGTCACAACGGAAGGAAATACAGAAAAATAAACGCTTGCAATATAAGCATAAAAAATATTACCAGTTAGCTTGCCATCTTTCGGCGCTGCGCACTAGTGAGCAAATCGCGCAAGCAACGGTACAGTTTTTGAGTAAAGAGTCAGCATTACGTGGCGCTGTGTTTTTGTCTTCCCCAGACTGGCGACTGGTCGCCCAGCATGACAAATGGACTTTGCCAGATATCGACAGTTGGCAGCCTAATCAGCCGTTATCAGCGGCATCGGTATATTGGCTAAAAGATCGTGAGAGAGAGTTGGGAGCACTAGTGATACAAACCGATCAGCCGCCACAACGTGTTGAGCCTTGGGTTTTGTCTTTATTGAGTTTGTCGTTAGCGCGATCTCAGGCCAATCAAGCGTTAGCTCAAGTGGAAGCCGCCAATCAATTAGAATCGATGCGCAGTACCTTATTAGCGTCAGTTTCTCATGATCTTAAAACACCCTTAGGGACGATTATTGGCGCGGCAACGACCTTAGCAGATAACGGTGTTGTTTTATCTTCGGCGATTCGAGATGAGCTATTACAGTCCATTGCCGAGCAAGGGCGGAGGTTGAATCGTAGTTTAACTAAATTGCTCGACATTACCCGTTATACCACAGGTGCTTTGGTCCCTAAGCTTGATTGGGTTGAGCCAGAAGAGCTGATTGGCAGCGTATTAGCGAGTCTGAACTCGCGACTAACATTCCATCACATTCAGTTTACCAGTACGCCGATGTTGGTGGAATTGGACAGTTTGCTGATTGAGCAAGTTATTTTAAATTTACTTGAAAATGCCATTAAGTATACTCCGCGAGGCAGTCAAATTACGATCACGACCGATTATACTAACGGACGGTTTATTTTAACGGTAGCGGATAATGGGCCGGGCGTGCCGGAGCCAGAATTAATACGTATTTTTGAACGATTTTATCGACTCAATGATCAGCAAAAAGATGGTACTGGGTTGGGCTTGGCAATTTGTCAGGTGATTGTTTTAGCTCACCGAGGTGAGATCAGCGCGCATAACCTTGCGGGCGGAGGCATCTGTTTTAATGTGAGTATTCCTTGTCGATTGTATGATTTAAAGGAACTGTATGAACAGTGAAATAAAAGTCTTAATTATTGAAGATGAAGCACCTATTCAGCGTTTTTTAAATGTCCTGATCACGGGTTATCAATATCAGGTCAAAACCGCCTCATCGGCAGAGCAGGGGGTTGCGTTGATCGCCAATTGGAATCCCCATCTTATTTTATTAGATTTAGGATTACCGGATAAAGATGGGATTGAGCTGACCAAAGAGCTGCGTAGCTGGACACAGACCCCTATCATTATCATCTCAGCTCGAGAGCGAGAGACGGACAAAGTACTCGCCCTTGATGCTGGTGCTAACGATTACTTGACTAAGCCATTTGGGAGTGAGGAATTGCTGGCAAGAATTCGGGTTGCCTTGCGTTTATTTGAACAACCCGATCAGCAGGAGTTAGTGCAGTATCAATTTGGTCAAGTCGTGATTGATTTAGCTTTACAGCGTGTGACCAAAGATGGACAAGTGGTTAAGTTAACGAAAACCGAATACAACATTCTTAAATTACTGACCAAAAACATGGGTAAAGTTTTGACTCATAAACAAATTTTAAAAGAAGTATGGGGCAGTAACTATATTGAGCATCACCATTATGTGCGTATTCACGTCGCTCAATTACGTCATAAAATCGAAGATATTCCTGCTCAACCGAAACACATTATTACTGAAACAGGGGTGGGTTATCGTTTGGTGGATGAGGTTTGATAGTTAAGTACTGACTCGCATCAGATTGACTTGTATGTATCATGCTTAATTATCTCTCTTTATAAAAATTATATACGCCTACGCTTTATCTATACAACATGGATACATCGAATTACTTATAGTAATCACATGCCCACATTATGGTTCGATGGTGTGGGTTTGGGTTAAGTATTCAGACAGGTTGGGCGTGAATCTATAGTGGGATAGTTTGCGAAACACAACACAGAGTAATAACCAGTACATTTTTGTCGACGGATCAACATAACATACAGGATGTAAGTCATACGCGGTATTGTAAGGGTTGTACTGCGTCAAGTGAAAGTTCAAACCTGTAGAGTTGGGAACTACAGCGTTTGAATGGCAGCAATGGTTCAGACCCAAAGAGCTTATAGCGCACCTGTAGCTCAAAAGTCCTTTCCCCCTTTGCTATCACTTTTTTCGATTCAGGGCTCCTCGGAGCCCCTTTTTTTATCCAAATTCTGCCTATTGCAGCCTTTCTGCAATAGGTTTGATTGACCCTCATAGATTAATTATCGAGAGTGATTGTAATCGCTAAAAGTCGAAGAGCGGTGGCGATAAGTGGGTCTATTCTGCGGCTCTACCACATTAAATCATCAGGGACAACAAAATCGGCGTAAGGATCTTCTTCATCATGGGCTTGTTTATCTTCTTCTGGTAGAGGAATAATACTGTTCTCATCACGTTGCCAAATTTTCTCAGCGACGATATTAGGAATGATGGCGTAGCTCTCTTCATAACGAGCAATCGCGAGATGACCTTTACTGAGTTGATCGCGAGTCTGGTTATCAACGTAGAGTTTTTTGACTAAGGTTCCATCGGTAAAGTGATATTGAATATCGCCGTTATTGTGCGGCAATTTATTCATTTCAATTAACTGTTTCACTTGAGCGCGAATTTCCTTGGTCAGCAATTGTTCTTTTTGCTGTTTATTTAACGCCTTATCACGTTCTATTTGCTCTTGTTTATTTGCCTCAACGGCGGCTTTTACTTCTCGCGCTTGTACGCGTGATTTCTTCGAACTTTTTTGGGCTTTTTTAAGTTTTTTTTCATTCACAAGGCCCGCTTTGAGCATTTGCTCTTGTAGAGATAGTCGTGTCATGGTTAGTCCAATACAATCAGGTAGTGTTTCGATACGAATTGAAGGCGGCAGTTCAGTACTGCATTATGCACTTTAAGCCGATGAGGCTTTTCTTAACGAGCGCTGGTTATTTGCGATAGCTGAGGCGTTCAATTCGTTACTATTAATCAATAACGGCTAAGTGTACCGACTCGTGTTGAGCAAATAAAGCCACAAATCTATTCAAGCGAGTAGAAGTACAAGGCCACCAATTTTTGCTGCTGCAGAAAGGTATTTTCCCGCTGTATAGGCTTTATTCGTTGGTTCTGTGGTTTGATCAGGATGTCCCATTCCTAGCGCACCATAAGTAAAGGCTTTTGCTGTACCCGATTTGGGTTGTGTCTCAGGTTGTTGCTCTTGATGCTCCGAGTCATTGAACTGTTGCAAAGCCGCAAGCAGCGCTTTGCCTTCTTCGGATAGGGTGACTTTATTCGGTTCTGCTTTGGCTGGAAGATCATGAGCATTATCGGTAGTGATTGGCATGACAGAGGAAGCCGTCCCGTTGGCGGAATAGGTCTGTGGAGCACCAGAGGTAACAGGATTCATTCTATTCTCCTTAATCAACAGCAACGCAGTTTGTCGATCTCCGATTTTATATCGGTTAACTTGTGTCCTTACGACGTTAACCTTTAGTTTATGGTACATAAGCAAGTGCTACTTATGTACCATGGCACGCTGTCGATAGCGTGAAATCGTGTCGATAATATCCATATCGGCCAAGCGCAAAAAAACTTGTGCGTTTTTTGCACATTTGGCGAATGTTGATTAATAAGCAAACAGTATGCCTGTTAAATTAATTGGTCGATATTTTAATCACAACTGAGATCTGTGTTGCGATTTTTGAGTCTTTCAATCGCTTGCCATTGGTGAGCCGGTTGTAGATAACGAATCGGCATGGGTAGGACGAGTAACTGAAAATCGCTTGATTGTTCAGTAAGTTGACTGGTTGGGGTGATGATCGCGATGCTTAAATTAGGGTTACGTTGATGAATCGCCGCCGCAGTACCTAATCCTTGCTGAATATGGAAAGCGCCGGCAATGTGTAGCACTTGTTGTTGTGGGTGAGCGGCAAGATAATCGACAATACTTTCCGCCATGGTCTCATCCCAAGTCATTTGGGCGGCAAATTGTTGTTCATGTTGGGTCGGTTTACCATGATGCATTGAGGCCATAAAATGAGCTTTGTAAGGGGAGTCACGGAGGTTAATCTCTTTTGCGACCCAATGACGTTGTTCTTTAGGTAGCTTATCTAAATATTCAATGCCTTGTTGACCAATACAACGAACCATATTTTTTGGCGCATTGGCGGCAATAATGGGTCTTTGATGATGTTTCGCTAATTCAACAAGTGGACGATAATCACTGGCATAGTTTGGCCAAGCGTTACTTTGCTCGATAAGGTATTGTTCACCAATCTCGCCTTGTAAATATTGATCCAGATAAGGTTGGCTATCTCGAGAAAATTGCTCCATAGAAAGGACGATGGGGTGGTGGTGCTCAATCAAAGTCCGTAGTAAATCGGCTTGAAACTTATGGATAGCACTGTGGGTATGCCATTCTCCGACTAAGATCACGTCTGCTTGTTTCACCGCATCGGGAAGATTGGACAATGCTAGCCACTCCCCTTGAGGCGAAGCCAGTTGATAGTCGTAAAAGTCACTGATTTGACGAGAGTTCGAAGCGCTACAGCCGATGAGCCATATCGATAGTGCAAGGGTGATAAAAATACGCATAAAGCCTCCAATAATGAGTCAGCAGTCTACTGGAGGCTAAGTTAATTATCAATGTAGTGATAATTATTATCAATTAAACCTTTTGATAAACTCGAATCATAAAATCAGCCTCACATTCAAACTGGGGCGTTAATGGCAGATCGTGGCGTAGTTGGTCACTCGCACGCCAAGCAAAAGGCGTCATTTGTAGCAGATCAAACGCCTCTGGCCCAGAAAGGGGCATAGTATAGTGCAATTGCTGTTGATGTTTTAACTCAAAACCATCGATGATTTCTGCTGTTTCATCATGCAGTTGCACTTGCGGATAGATCAACGCTTTGAGCTGATAAAGGTGGCGAGCAGCAGGGGTGACGGTTATGACTACGCCATTATCGTCAAGAACGCGCTGCAGCTCTTGTGTTTTACAAGGCGCGTAGATACGCACGATAGCATTTAAGGATTGATCGGCAAACGGTAAGCGATGGCTGGAGGCGACAACAAAGTCCACTTGTGGATAACGTTTAGCAGCAAAACGAATCGCTGTTTTTGAGATATCTAGGCCATAGGTATTGGCTTGTGGATGTTGTTCAAGTAACGCACTAGCAATATATTGGGTGTAATAACCTTCACCGCAGCCAATATCGAGTAATTGGTGGTTGGTATTGACTAAGTAACGAGTGCACAGAGTGCTCACTGCGCTGCGCATTGGGTGATAATGCGCTCCATCGAGAAAGCGTCGTCTTGCCTGCATCATTGCTTTGTTGTCACCAGGATCTTTGGAGCGTTTATGCTGCACTGGCATCAAATTGACATAGCCTTCTTTAGCTTGATCAAACTGATGATGATTCGCACAGTGATAGCTGCGTTGATGAAGAGTTAGCGAGTGGTGGCACAAGGGGCATTGATAAGTCATAACGCTCTCGAAGAGAAAATCAAGTCGGCAAGTTTAGCGATATTTATTCGAAATAAAAAGGGCGTTACTATCGCCCTAATCAAGATTAAGCGGTAATCCGTGTACTTAGACAGTGAGTTTCACCCGGTTGTAAGACCTTACCTGCAGTAAGACTCGGTGCATGCCAAGTTGATTCGATACAAAGCATGGTCAGATAACCATCGTCTTGCATATCTCCCATCGATTGAGCACCTTGTGCCCACGGATTCCAAAGCACAGCAGAGTTATGCCCTTGATTTTCTACCACTAGAGTACGCTGACGTTGATGATCCTGCACTTGAATGTGAGATTGCGGCTTCGTATAAACCCGGTCAATGCTGTCGCGCAGGGTTAGCGTTTCCTCTCCTTGGCACCACTGATCGTTTTGCAGACTATCAATATAATCACTGCCCATTCCGGTAATGGTTGTCTCCCGTACATCAGCCACATTTAAGTAACTGTGCAGAGCCCCTGAAAAGGTCCATGCCTTTTGGTCGGTATTCGTAATGGTTAAACGCACGGTTAAGCTATCAGAGATTTCGATAGACAGACGAAGTTGGAATTCATGCGGCCATACTGAGCGAGTTTGCTGGTTACTGTCGAGACCAAGGACGACGATCACCCCTTGCTCGTTTTCCCGATGTTCGATGAGTTGCCATTGACTTGAGCGAGCAAAGCCATGAGCTGGAGTCGCTAAGCGGCCAAACCACGGCCAGCAAATGGGTATTCCGCCACGTAGTGCCGTTTTGCCATCAAAAATTGCTTTTTTGCTCATCCAGAGTAGATCATCTTGACCGGTAGGTCGAAAAGACACGACATGACCACCGTGCAGCGCAATACCGGCTACCGCTTTATCATGAATAACGCGGACGATTTTTACATTATCCTGTTCAACAATCGTGACGCAGTCAGAAAGTACCGTTAGGCTAGGAAGTCGTAGTAAATCCATAAAGATAAGCTCCTGATGTTTGGATATTAAGACATTCAGCACTTAATATCGATGGTAAAGGGCGAACAAGATCTCGTGAATAGAAAAGACCAAAAAGGCGACACTGTGGCCGCCTTTTAGCTAATTTTGTTGCTCAACGAATGACTTCGCTAATCACGACATTACTTAGAAATGTGAGCGATTAGGTCTAGAACTTTGTTTGAGTAACCGATTTCGTTGTCGTACCAAGATACAACTTTAACGAAGTTATCAGTAAGAGCGATACCAGCTTTAGCATCGAATACAGACGTTTGTACTTCACCGATGAAGTCTTGAGATACAACGGCATCTTCAGTGTAGCCTAGTACGCCTTTTAGTTCGCCTTCAGAAGCTTCTTTCATTGCTGAACAGATTTCAGCGTAAGAAGCGCCTTTCTCTAGGTTAACGGTTAGGTCAACAACAGAAACGTTAGCGGTTGGTACGCGGAAAGCCATACCAGTTAGTTTGCCGTTTAGTTCTGGAAGAACAACGCCTACTGCTTTAGCGGCACCAGTTGAAGATGGGATGATGTTTTGAGAAGCACCACGGCCACCGCGCCAGTCTTTTGCAGAAGGACCATCAACGGTTTTTTGAGTCGCTGTAGTTGCGTGAACAGTTGTCATTAGACCAGACACGATACCAAACTTGTCGTTCAGTACTTTAGCGATAGGCGCTAGACAGTTAGTCGTACAAGAAGCGTTAGAAACGATGTCTTGACCAGCGTAGCTGCTATGGTTAACGCCCATTACAAACATTGGGGTTTTGTCTTTTGAAGGACCAGTTAGAACTACTTTCTTCGCACCAGCAGTGATGTGCTTACGTGCAGTCGCGTCGTCTAGGAATAGACCAGTGGCTTCTGCAACAACGTCAACACCGATTGCGTCCCATTTTAGATCTTCTGGGTTGCGTTCAGCAGTAACGCGAACGGTTTTACCGTTAACGATTAGGTTGCCATCTTTTACTTCAACTGTACCGTTGAAACGGCCATGAGTTGAGTCATATTTCAACATGTAAGCCATGTATTCAACGTCGATAAGATCGTTGATACCTACAACTTCGATGTCGTTGCGTTCTTGTGCTGCACGGAATACAAAACGGCCGATACGGCCAAAACCGTTAATACCTACTTTGATAGTCATTATAGTTGCTCCACAACTTAATTTCTGATTAAAGATAACTGGTAGTAAAATTACAGAATCCAGTAAATGTCTGCAACAGATAATCGGACTTAACTTGTTTAAAGTCAAAAAAAAGCATCGTTTTTTTTAACAATCAGTTGCAAGTGGTTAATATTTAGACTTGATGCTGCTTTTTATCCCTACCAATTGACGTAGAATAGTCAGTCTAGCTTCGGGTGTTATAGGTGAAATACCACTCGAATTTCGGAAAGAAAGTATGTGCTACAAAGCGTAAAATAGGCAAGTTTTTCAGATAAAAAAGCACAGCGTTGAGTGAAACCAAGAGGAATAAGAATGGCGATCAATGATTCCAGCAAAAAAAACATCAAGCCTGATGATTACTGGCGTGAAACCCTAAGTGAAGAGGCCTATTATGTCTGTCGTCAGCAGGGAACCGAGGCGCCTTTCAGTGGTCAGTTACTGCATAACAAACAAACGGGAATTTATCACTGCACGTGCTGTGAAGCGGCACTATTTAGTTCTCAGAATAAGTATGATTCAGGTTGCGGCTGGCCTAGCTTTGATGCGCCATTAACCACAGAATCAATTCGCTATTTAGAGGATCGCAGTCACGGAATGACGCGCACTGAAATTCGTTGTGCGCAATGTGATAGTCATTTAGGGCATGTTTTCCCCGATGGTCCACCGACGACGGGTGATCGCTTCTGCGTTAATTCTGTGTCGTTAAATTTCACCAAAAAGCCGCAATAATGGGTAAAAATTCGTCATCGATGGTTGAAATATTACAATGTTAGCGTTCATTAAAAACTGGGACGCTATGACGAGAGAACTCACCCCGGCGAATCGTCCGTGCCAACTGATTGGCTTGATTATCTAATTGTCGAAATTGTTCTGCATTAAAAGGATAAAGCAGCGCCATTTCGGCAGGAGAGGCGACGGGGACATCAAATTGCTTACCTACCATTGCCCATAAGTAGGCCAGTTCTTGATGGCCAAGCGCCTGATGGGTACTAGCCAGTGACTGAAAAATCTCAGTGTTGATCGCTCTTGGTGAACTGAGCTCTAAAGCTCGAGTCAGCAGTTGAATGGTTTTTTCTCGATCGCGCGAAATATAGAAGGTTGCAAGCGCGTATTGCATCTCGGCCGTGTCTAATTCTGGTGAGCCTTCCATACGAAGAAATTCTCTGCGAGCAATATTATCACCCGTTTGACTCCATAAAAAATACAATGCATGGGGGGTGCGCATCTGTCGAAGATCTTTGGTTAATCTATCGAGTTCTTCCCCTGAATGTACCAAAGCATTGAAGCGATTTTGTGTCAGTAGTGGGTCATTAAGGACTTGAATTTGTGAGGCGAGTTCTAAACATTGGCGATAGAGCCGAACGAGTCGATACTCTTCTAACTTATTATCGACGGTCGGGTTCTTGAGTACCTCAAAACGGTGCCAGATTAAATCAGTCCGCGGTAAGCGACATTGACCATCGTTTAAATTGAGTTTTTCACACTGTAGGCCTGGGTTATCGTTACACAGTTTATCGGTATTATTGCGATTCTCTAGGCAACCGCTCAATAACACGGTCATCAAAAGCAGTATGCTAATTTTTATCCCATTCATTATCATCACTTGTGATCCAATACGCTTATTTATTTGGCTGGTGTTGACTCGCTACGCTAGGTCGCTATTGTTGTGGTGCTAGTTATGCTCAGTCATTTCGTCATCAAGGATAAAATAATGGATACCCATCAGTTAGTTGATGCTATCACCCCGGAAGCCTACCAGCGTCTGCTGTTTGCCGTTGAAACCGGTAAGTGGCCAGAAGGTACACCACTTTCTCAATCGCAGCGAGATTCTTGTATGCAAGCTGTGATGTTGTATCAATCTCGGCATAATGTAGAAGCTGACCATATGAGTATAGGCGTTGGTGGTGAAATGGTCTTAAAATCGAAACGAGAATTGAAAAAACGTTTCCAAGATGGGCAAGAAGATATTGTTCGCGTCAATCCGAACCAAGAATAAAAACGGTCTTTATTGTTTGTTCCCTTGCTCGTTGCGGACATAGCATTGACCTCCTGTTCGGAGGCCAATGCCTGCTCATAATGATGGAGTATAAAATCAGTTTATAAACTCATCTCTCCACGGAGCACCTGTTGCATTTTGTGCTTAATTTCTTGATAAGATAAATTTTGACTGAGTAGATAATGCAGTTTGGCTAGAGCGGCCTCTGGGGTCATATCATAACCGCTGATCACTCCTGCCTCGGCGAGCGCACAGCCTGTCGCATATCCTCCCATGTTCACCTTTCCGGCCAAACACTGGGTTAAGTTGACAACAATCACGCCGCGTTCAGAGGCCTCTTTTAAGTGCGCCAACAACTGTGGATTCTGTGGTGCATTACCGACGCCAAAGGTCAAAAGAATCATTGCATTGACAGGTTGCAGTAACGTATTACGGATCACTTCGTGTGAAATGCCCGGATACATAGTGATCACACCGATTGGTTGCGGTGTAATGTTATGTACACGAAATGCGCCTTCCGGTTTTGCCCCCACCGTCACTTCTTTACTAATTTGAATATTGATTCCAGCTTCCAGTAGGGGAGGTAAATTGGGGGACGTAAAGGCGCTAAAACCATCGGCATGCGATTTAGTACTTCGGTTGCCACGCATCAACTGATTGTTGAAAAATAGGGTTACTTCATTAATCGGATAATTCGCCGCAAGATGCAGCGAATTGAGTAAGTTGGCTTGCCCATCAGAGCGCAGTTCGGCAAGAGGGATTTGTGAACCAGTAACGATCACTGGTTTGCCTAAGTTCTCTAACATAAATGACAGTGCTGATGCGGTATAAGCCATGGTATCCGTACCATGCAAAATCACAAAGCCATCATAGTTGTCATAATTATCACGAATATCATCGGCAATAAATTGCCAATCTTCAGGGGTCATATCGGAAGAATCAATCAGAGGGTCATATTCATGAATGGTGAACTTTGGCATCTCATCACGATGGAACTCTGGCATGGCAGCCAGCTGTTTTTCCATAAATCCAGCCACGGGAACATAGCCGTGATCCGACTTTTTCATACCAATGGTACCGCCTGTGTAGGCAATATAAATATGCTTTCTAGTCATAGAGGCAACGCTTATTGTAGGGAACAGAGCCAAAATTATAGCGAAAACCACTACAATAAAAAGGGGCGCTTGTTGCAAAGCGCCCCTTATTTTATGGTTTGATGTTTTTGCGCAAGAAAGAGGCGGTTAACTCCTGTTCTCTTTCGCGTTTACAGGTACTAGTTATTCTATTTGGCAAGGCAAACAAAATGCATAATATCCTTTAGGATCATTAAATTGATTTAATAAATTAGCATCTTGCAATAGTTGCTGAGTGGTTGGTTGTAACGCATTTGGAATGAGACCAGAAAGATTAACCCCTAGCTGAGCATGCGCTTCGCTAAACAGACCTTTGATAAAACGTTGTGCTGGTGTGAGTGGCTCTTGTATCCAATATAAGTTGTAGTGTTCTAATTGGGCGAGATTCGCCGCAATTTGCACCGCATCATCAAAGTCACCCAAGGTATCGACTAAACCTGCTTGTTGAGCGTCTTTTGCCGTCCAGACGTGGCCTTGAGCTATCTTATCGACCTCTTCTAGTGATAAGCCACGTTGTTCACTGACTAATGAGATAAACCGTTGATAGCCGTTTTCGATGCCCATTTGAATAGCGTCTTTGACTTTTTCATTCAATCCAGTCGTTACCCCTACACCAGAGAATGGTGATGTACCAACACCATCAGTATAAATACCAAGATGGTTAAGCCCTTTTTCAAAGGTGGTAATGACACTAAAAATGCCGATTGAGCCGGTTAAGGTGGTTGGCTGAGCAACAATATGGTCAGCGCTCATCGAAATCCAATAACCACCAGAAGCAGCCAGACTGGACATTGATGCCACGACGGGTTTACCTGCGGCTTTAAGCGCTTCAATTTCGTTACGGATCACTTCTGAGGCAAACGCGCTGCCTCCAGGGCTATCAACACGTAATATCACCGCTTTGACTTGATCATTATTGCGCGCTTGGCGCAGTAAGCTGGCCACGGTATCCCCACCAACATTACCGCGTGATTGTTTACCATCCATGATCGCGCCACTGGCGACGACAACGGCGATCTCTTTTGCTTGAGGTCGAGTCCGTGGTTTTACTGTTGGACGATATTGATCGTAACTGATCGCGTTATAGCTGTCTTCGCCATGACGACCAAAGACTTCGGCCAATTGCGCGCGAACTTGTTGACGGGTTGCTAATTCATCCACTAAACCAATATTGAGCGATAGTTCGGCAAGATTTCCAGACGCCTGTTTCATGAGCACTAAAAACTCGTCCATCGTCGGATTTAGGGTTTGAGCGTCAATATGGCGATTGGTCGCAACATCATCGATATAAGCGCCCCACAATTGACTCAACCATTGAGAGGCAGATTCACGAGCTTGTTCTGACATATCATCACGAATGAAAGGCTCAACGGCCGATTTGTAAGTACCGACTCGAAATACGTGCGTATTAACATTTAATTTGTCTAACAAACTTTTGTAGTAGAGGTTATAGCTACTGTAACCGCGAAGCAGCACAGCGCCATCGGGAGCAAGATAAATTTTGTCGGCGTAGCTGGCTAAATAGTATTGGCTTTGATTATAAAAATCACCCACGGCATAAACCGGTTTACCAGAAGCTTTAAATTCATTAATGGCTTTCGCAATATAACGCAGCTTAGTGAGATTGGTCTCTGGCATGTCACGTAACGCTAAGACTAAGCCAGTGATGTTGTCGTCGTTTTTAGCATGACGCAGTGTTTCAACAATCTCAAATAGGACATTTTCTCGAGGTATTTCTCGTCCCAAAAGCGAGTCTGTTAAAGAGTCCATTGGATTCAGGGAGGTACTTTGCTCGACAATCGGGCCTGAAAAATTGACGACTAAGGCAGACGGTTTTTTGACTACTGGAGCGGATGAGTCGGCACTTAGGTATAGAAAGTAGATAACGGCAATACTGAGTAGAAAGAAAAGGTTGGTTATGGCGAGACGAATAAACGTAATAACTTTCCAAATCCCTTTAAAAATCAGCCCAATAAATCGAAATAGTGGTTTCATTGTATCTCCGATGCAACGCAGGACGGCGTGTCGATAATTATTCCTATCATCCTACGTGATCTCAGAAAGGCAAACAACTGCAAGATTGATCAGTGTTACAAACTTGTAAACACTTGTTTGATTTTTATTATTGGCAGGATTATTCTGGTCGGACCATAAAGATAACAAAAAGTGATGTCACCATGTACCCACACCTATTACAGCCTTTAGATTTAGGATTTACTCAACTGCGTAATCGCGTATTAATGGGATCAATGCATACTGGACTTGAAGAACATAAAGAAGGGCTAAGTAAGTTGGCTGCTTTTTATGAAGAGCGAGCGAAAGGTGGCGTTGGCTTAATCGTCACCGGCGGTTTTTCGCCAAACTTACGTGGTCGACTGCATCCATTTAGTGCTGAGTTTAGCAAGACTAAGCATGCCAAAGCGCACCAAGTGGTGACTGAAGCGGTGCATCGCCATGGTGGCAAGATTGCGCTGCAGCTACTGCATGCTGGACGCTATGCGATGCATCCGTTCGCACAAAGTGCCTCGGCGATTAAAGCGCCGATTGCGAAATTTACCCCAAGTGAAATGAGTGTTAGACAGATAGGTAATACTATTCAAGCCTTTGCTCATAGTGCTGAGTTAGCTCAGTTAGCGGGTTACGATGGGGTTGAAATCATGGGATCTGAAGGCTACCTCATTAACCAGTTTATTTGTAAACGAACGAACGTTCGTTACGATGATTGGGGCGGTAGCTATGAAAATCGCATGCGTTTTCCTCTTGAAGTCGTACGTGCGATACGCGAAGCGGTCGGTAAAGAATTCATCATTATTTTCCGTCTATCGATGCTCGATTTGGTTGAAGAAGGCAGTACCTTTGAAGAGGTCTTACAGCTCGCTAAGGGATTAGAAAAAGCGGGAGTGACCATCATTAATACCGGAATTGGTTGGCATGAAGCGCGGATCCCCACTATTGCCACGCAAGTACCCCGTGCGGCGTTCAGTTGGGTGACGGAAAAAATCAAATCGCATCTTACGGTGCCTGTGGTGACATGTAACCGGATCAATACGCCCGAACAAGCCGAAAAAATTCTGGCTAGTGGCCAAGCCGATATGGTGTCAATGGCGCGTCCTTTCTTGGCTGACCCTGATTTTGTGCGTAAAGCTGAGCAAAATAAAGCGGCACTGATCAATACCTGTATTGGTTGTAACCAAGCCTGTTTAGATAATATTTTTCAGGCCAAGCGAGCCACTTGTATGGTAAACCCTCGCGCTTGTTATGAAACCGAAATTCGTATCCAACCGGCAACTCATAAGAAAAAAGTCGCAGTAGTTGGTGCAGGCCCCGCGGGCCTTGCTTGTGCAACGACATTGGCCGAGCGGGGACATGAGGTCGATCTCTTTGAGCGTAACGATAGGATTGGTGGGCAATTTAGGCTCGCGATGCAAATTCCAGGCAAAGAGGAGTTTCGCGAGACGATTCGTTATTTTGCCAATCGCATTGATGAAACAGGGGTGAAATTGCATTTAGATCGCAATGTAACCTTTGATATGCTCGCTGATTACGATGATATCGTGATGGCTTCGGGCGTTGAGCCTAGAAGCATTCAATTAGAGGGCATTGATCATCCTGAAAAAGTCATTGATTACCAAACCTTGATTCGCGAAAAGACCCCAGTCGGAGAAAAAGTGGCGATTATTGGTGCTGGTGGTATTGGTATTGATGTAGCGACAATGATAACCGAGCCTACGGATCACGATTTAGATGACTGGTTACATGAGTGGGGAATTGATAAAGAGATTGCCCACCCAGGCGGGTTATACCCATACCCAGATGCGGTTAGTGATAAGCAAGTTTGGCTGTTGCAGCGCCGTAAAGGACGCGTGGGTAAAGGCCCTGGTAAAACAACAGGTTGGATTCACAAACGTACGCTAGAGAAACGTGGTGTCAATATGTTAGGTGGTATTGGCTACGAGAAAATAGACGCACAGGGGCTACATATCACGCTGGATGGGCAACAAAAACTGTTGGACGCGGACACCGTTATTGTGTGCGCTGGGCAAGAGTCGGTTCGGCCTTTTGCCGAACAGTGGGCAAGCTTGGGTGACAAACTGCATGTGATTGGCGGAGCCGATGTCGCTGGAGAGCTTGACGCTGTACGTGCGATTCGCCAAGGCGTTGAATTGGCAGTGAAATTGTAAGCGAACTGTCAATGACTTAAATATGAAAACATAAGGGGCTGATAAGGCCCCTTACTGTATCGATTGAAATCCAGCAGCGACTTAGGCTAGTGGATTATAAAATGACGGTTTTATTGCCATAAACAAACACGTGATCATTAATCACTTTGTTGATGGCTTTGCTGAGCACATTTTTCTCCACATCACGTCCCGCTTGTGCCATGTCTTGCGCACTGAAGGTATGATCAACCGGAATCACATCTTGTTTAATGATGGGCCCTTCATCAAGATCGTTGGTGACAAAGTGCGCGGTTGCACCAATGATTTTAACCCCGCGCTCGTAAGCTTGTTGATAAGGTTTTGCGCCGATGAAAGCCGGTAAAAAACTATGGTGGATATTGATGATTTTATGATGAAATTTTTCGACAAAACCGGGCGTGAGTACCCGCATATATTTAGCTAACACAACAAAATTGACGTGATAAGGTTCAATCACTTCGAGAATTTTCTGTTCATGCTCTTGACGATTAAGTCCTTCATGAGAGACATAATGATAAGGAATATCAAATTTTTCAGTTAGGCCTTGTAGAGTATCGTAATTGCCGACCACGGCAGCGATGTCTACTTCTAAGCTACCATCGTAAGTCTTCATTAAAATATCGCCAAGGCAATGTGCCTCTTTGGTCACCATAATAATGATTCGTTTACGAGCAGAACCCATCAGTTTGCGTTTGGTACCAGACGGTAGAGCTTGATCAAGATCAGCGAGAAATGTGGTGTCATTAAAATACCCTTCTAACTCGGTACGCATAAAAAAATGACCGCTGGTATTATCGACAAATTCATTGTTATGAATGATGTTAAGTTGATGTTTATAACAAATATTAGTGATTTTTGAGATCAATCCTGGGGCATCACTGCAATGCGTCAGGAGGGTTTTTTTTTCCATTGATAACTTCCGTGAGTATTTTTCTCGGTCTGTAAAATAAATCAAGGCTGCAAGAACGGTGATGCAGACCACACTGTAGCGACTATAATTAATCTATTATCAATAAGGATTCAACAACTATCACGGCTAGACACTAACGGCTTCCTCTTTCAGTCTTTTGCTGAGTACCATTTAAGGTGGTGTGTATGGACAAAGAACTACTTGCACGTAAATTATACGTAGAGCGTGTGCATGCTCTGATGGGAGACAATCCAGTTGATGAAGCGTTATTGGACGCGATGTGGGAAAGTAAAGCTTCCCCTGTGGATGCCGCAAAAGCCATGATGCCGACAGCCAGTAATGGTTACGACGCCCCCCCTTGGTTAGCCCGCTATCTCAATCGCAAATAAAACGTTTTTCTAGTGACACGATCAGCGCGAAGCGGATTTCGATTCGCGCTGTCGCAACAAACCTGCCATAATCGCTGCATTCCTCATCGTCATTATTGCTGTCATGATCGCTAAAACCTTTTCTCAACATGGGGCTTTGGGCAAAGCCATTCCTGGTTTTCAAGGGCGTCAAGCTCAAGTTGATATGGCGTTAGCTGTTGCTAAAGCGATCGAGAATCAATCACAATTAGTGGTTGAAGCGGGCACGGGAACCGGTAAAACCTTTGCGTATTTAGTTCCTGCGTTATTGAGTGGCAAAAAGGTCATCATCAGTACGGGCTCGAAAAACTTACAAGAGCAACTATTTCATCGAGATTTACCTTTAATGGTCGAGGCTTTGGGCTTTTATGGCCAAGTGGCGCTTCTGAAAGGGCGCGCTAACTACCTTTGCTTGGATAGGTTGAGCCGACAAATGGTTGAAAGCCATCACGCGCAAAGCGATCCAACGTTATTAACCCAATTAGTTAAAGTACGCAGTTGGTCATCATCGACCAAAAGCGGCGATCTCGGTGAATGTGATGAGTTAGCCGAAGACAGTCTGATTATTCCAACCATCACCTCAACCAATGATAACTGCTTAGGCAAAGAGTGTTTAAGTTATCAAGATTGCTTTGTCTCAAAAGCGCGGCGTAAAGCAATGGAAGCGGATATCGTGGTCGTTAACCATCATCTTTTCCTAGCGGATCTTGCCATCAAAGAGACCGGATTTGGTGAGCTTATCCCTGACGCCGAGGTGTTTATTTTTGACGAGGCGCACCAGTTACCTGATATTGCAAGCCAATATTTTGGTCAATCGGTTTCAAGCCGACAGATTCAAGATTTAGCCAAAGATATTGAAATTGGTTATCGCACCGAAGCGAAGGATATGCGCCAATTGCAAAAAGTTGGCGATAAACTCCAGCAAACGGCGATGGATTTGCGCGTATTATTAGGGGACTCTGGTTTTCGCGGCAACTGGCGAGAGGCGCTGTCGGTGGCTAGCATTGCTCAGCAAGTGGAGCGATTGCAAGAGAGTTTAACTTTTGCTATCGACGTGTTAAAGCTTGCCCTCGGTCGAAGTCAGTTGCTTGATACCGCTTTTGAGCGCGCGAATACCTTAAAAGCACGTATTGTTCGGGTCTGTGATGTTTCTATTACTGGATACTCCTATTGGTTTGATACCACGCCGCGGCATTTTAGTTTACACATTACGCCATTATCGATCGCTGATAAGTTTCAAGAGCAAATTAATCTTAAATCCGGTGCGTGGATTTTTACTTCGGCAACGTTAGCCGTAAATGAAGATTTTGCACACTTCACCCATCGTTTAGGGCTAAAATCCAGTGAGCAATTTTCTTTACCCAGTCCTTTTGATTATCAGCAGCAAGCGAAACTGTGTGTCCCCCGTTACTTGCCAGAACCCAATAGCGCAGGGTTAGCGGATAAGTTGGTTGAAATGCTTGCCCCGGTGATTGAACAAAACCAAGGACGCTGCTTTTTTTTGTGTACCTCCCATACTATGATGCGCGAGTTGGGTGAGCGATTTCGTGAGCATTTGAGCCTTCCGGTACTGTTACAAGGGGAAACCAGTAAACAGAAAACCCTCGCACAATTTATGGAGCTTGGTAATGCGCTTTTAGTTGCCACCGGAGCTTTTTGGGAGGGGATTGATGTTAGAGGCGATACCCTAAGCTGTGTTATTATTGATAAACTACCGTTTACTTCCCCGGATGACCCGCTGTTAAAAGCGCGTATCGAGGATTGTCGTTTACGCGGTGGCGATCCTTTTGCTCAGGTCCAATTACCTGACGCTGTCATTACTCTTAAACAAGGAGTAGGACGACTCATTCGAGATCAGAAAGACAAAGGCGTATTGATTATCTGTGATAATCGTTTAGTTACCCGTGATTATGGCGGCGTATTTTTAGCCAGTTTGCCTCCGATACCACGAACACGTGATTTGGCGGTGGTAAAAGACTTTCTGCTATCTCTTTCTGTAACAGACACTAATTAGAGACATTCATGAGTGCAACCATTCTTGCTTTAGATACCGCAACCGAGGCGTGCTCGGTTGCTTTGATGGTCGGAGATAAACTTTACTCACGCAGTGAAGTGGCACCTCGAGATCACACCAAAAAAATTCTGCCGATGGTCGATGAAGTACTTAAAGAAGCGGGCATCACATTGCACGAGTTAGATGCACTGGCGTTTGGTCGTGGCCCAGGGAGTTTCACCGGAGTGCGGATTGGCATCGGAATTGCACAAGGCTTAGCTTTTGGTGCTGATTTGCCGATGATTGGTATTTCGACCTTAGCTGCGATGGCTCAGGCTGCGTATCGAGAGCAGGGAGCCACTCACGTTGCTTGTGCGATTGATGCGCGAATGAGTGAAGTCTATTGGGGGCGTTTTGTCCGCCAATCTGACGGCAGTTGGTCTGAGCTTGACGCTGAGTGTGTGATTGCTCCCTCTCGGCTACTTGATCATCTTGCGGCTCAAGCAGAGGATAAGGATTGTTGGACGATGACGGGAACCGGTTGGCAAGCCTATACAGAGACACTCACTGCTTTGCCGCTGCGTACGGAACAAAGTGCGGTGTTGTATCCTCAAGCGCAAGATATGGTGGTGTTGGCACAGCAGGCATGGAAAAAAGGTCAGCATGTGCCTGTAGAGCAAGCCACACCGTGTTATTTAAGGGATACGGTGGCATGGAAAAAGCTACCAGGAAGAGAATAATCACTATTCTTTATTAGAATAACGTCAATTCGATGACTCAAGGAGAAGACGCGTTGCTTCTCCTGCCCGTGAAGGTAGATAAGGAGCATTATGGTCGCAATTAATGGTTCACTCAATGGTTTGCCGCCAGGACGCATTACCAATACTCAACGGGCGTCAAAAGCGAAGAAAAATCAAGTCTCTCAGTCTTCATCTTCGGCGGCTTCAACCAGCAAAGTCGCCGAGGCGGTTGCTCATTCAATTCGCCAAATGGATTCGGCAGATATTCACCGCGCGCAACTGCACTATGATTTACCCGAAGGACGAGCGCGTAAGGCAATGGAAGAATATTTAGATATTATGAATCATGCTAAGAAAGAGGAACTTACACAAATGCTCGGTGTCGATCTATATATCTAATTAAGGGGCTTTCTATGTTATCCAACCGTTGGTTATTCTTACCTGCTTGTACTTTACTTAGCTTATTGACGGCGTGTTCGTCACTCCCCCCTACGCTAGCGACTGATAACGATGCGCTGATCACCGATTATCATCAGTGGCTGGCTCAACCCAGCGATACCGTTAATGAGGTACGTTTAGGCGGTGTTATCGCTCAGGTAACAAATTTGGTCGATAGAACTCGTATTGAAGTGGTCAATTTACCGATAGATAAGGCTGGTAAGCCGCTATTAACGGATGAGCCTCAAGGTCGTTTTATTGGCTATATTGATGGTTTTGTCGACCCGATTGCTTATGGTCAAGGTCGACTAGTGACTTTTATTGGCACCACAGCTCAACCAGAAACGGGCACCGTAGGTGAGTTTGAGTATACGTTTCCAGTGATGAAGGTACGAGGCTCTCATTTATGGCGAGTGGAAGAGCGCGTCGTTATTGATGACATTACGCCTTATGTCTTCCCATGTCGGAGTTTCTATTGCCGTCACGTTGAGGACTTTCCACGTAGTGGCCGAGTGATCCAAGAAGTGAAGTGATGCTCCGCAGCGAAACTTTTACTATTGCTCATGGTGAAATTGCTGGGTTAACGGTAGGTGACGTACGGCAATCTGACTACAGTGTCCTTTTTTTACATGGCTGGTTAGACAATGCCGCCAGCTTTATTCGTGTTATTTCATTTCTCCAGCAGCTTGCTCCTGAAGGGCATTTTTGTGCCATTGATTTGCCTGGGCATGGTTTATCAAGCCATAAACCTGCGGCGAATTATTACTCCTTTCATGATTATATCGATGATGTTTATCAAGTGTTGCACAATCTTTCGCCAAACAGACTGGTGCTAGTAGGGCATTCGCTTGGTGCTTTAATCGCAAGTTGTTATAGTGCCGCCTTTCCTGAACAAGTCGCAGGATTAGTGCAAATTGAAGGTTTTTTACCCTTAGCGGAAGATCCGGTGGATAGTGTCCAACGATTACGTCAAGGGGTGTTGAGTCGGCAACGAGTGAGGCGCAAGCCCACCCGCTATTACTATAGCGTCGAGGAAGCGATTGAGCATCGTGCTCGGGTGAATCAACTGCCTGCTGAATTGATTGAACCGGTGGTGAGACGAGGTCTTCATCACGTGGGCACTCAGTGGCAGTGGCGTCATGATAATAAGTTATTGTGCGATTCATTGTATCGGCAAACTCCGCAACACGCTCGAGCGGTGATGAACAATATTGTCTGTCCACATCATGTTATTTTAGGAGATCAAGGGTTTGCTTCATTGCAAACGGATCTGACTGATTATATAGGACAGCCTAGTCAATCATCGATCGTCGCCGGTGGGCATCATTGCCATCTTCAACAACCTTTATTGGTCGCGGAACTAATTCTTGGCTTAGTTAACAAAATTTAAACAAGTGTTTGGGTCTTTCGTGCTCAAGCGCTCCGGCTGTGCTGTAATAGTGATCATTTTTATAACAAAGATAATCTTGATTATGCCAGCCAATTACGAGGAGTATTACTGTGGATAAACCTTGGCTCTCACGTTATCCCACTGACGTACCAGAAACGATTAATCCCGATCAATATTTATCATTGGTCGAAATGTTCGAACAATCTGTCCATAAATACGCTGACCAACCCGCATTCATGAATATGGGGTCGGTAATGACTTTTCGTAAGTTGGAAGAGCGCAGTCGAGCATTTGCCGCTTATTTACAAAATGAGCTAAAGCTGAAAAAGGGCGATAGAGTAGCGCTGATGATGCCAAATCTATTGCAATATCCCGTGGCTTTATTTGGGGTATTACGAGCGGGGATGATCGCGGTTAATGTCAACCCGTTATATACCCCGCGTGAATTAGAGCATCAATTAAATGATGCCGATGCTCGTGCGATCGTTATTGTCTCCAATTTTGCGAATACGCTAGAGCAAATAGTCGCGAACACTCAAGTTAAGCATGTCATCTTGACCAGTCTTGGGCAAATGTTACCTCGCGCCAAAGGGACCTTGGTTGATTTTGTGGTCAAGTATGTCAAAGGTATGGTTCCTAAATATGATTTACCGGGAGCCATATCAATGCGTAAAGCATTGCATAAGGGCCGTCGTTTACAATACGTTAAGCCTTTTATGTCCGGTGAAGACATTGCGTTTCTACAGTATACCGGTGGGACAACGGGGGTAGCGAAAGGCGCGATTTTGACTCATCGCAACATGGTCGCTAACGTATTGCAAGCCAAGGGCGCATATGGTCCGGTTTTACGTGAAGGACGTGAGTTAGTGGTAACGGCATTGCCGCTTTATCACGTGTTTGCACTCACGGTAAACTGTCTACTGTTTATCGAAATGGGAGGGCGTAATCTACTGATCACCAACCCACGTGATATCCCCGGCTTTATCAAAGAGCTACAAAAATACCCATTCACGGCGATCACTGGTGTGAACACGCTGTTTAATGCGTTGGTCAATAATGAAGATTTTCATGAACTGGATTTTAGTCATCTCCAATTGTCGGTTGGCGGTGGTATGGCCGTACAACGCGCAGTGGCTGAGAAATGGAAAAAGATCACCGGTATCCATTTACTCGAAGGTTATGGTTTAACGGAATGTTCACCTTTGGTCACTGGTAACCCTTATGACTTGTCCGATTACTCTGGCGCGATTGGTTTACCCGTGCCTTCGACTGAAGTTCGTATGGTTGATGATGAAGGGAACGTTGTTGCCAATGATCAAACCGGCGAACTTCAAGTGCGTGGCCCACAGGTGATGCAAGGCTATTGGCAGCGACCTGAAGCCACCAAAGAAGTGATTAATGAAGATGGCTGGTTGTCGACGGGGGATATTGTGCGCTTTGATGAAGAGGGTATGATCTACATCGTTGACCGTAAAAAAGACATGATTCTTGTGTCTGGATTTAACGTCTATCCAAATGAAATAGAAGATGTTGTTGCACTGCATGGTAAAGTGCTAGAAGTGGCGGCGATTGGTCAAGCCCATGAAGTCTCTGGTGAAGTCGTTAAAATTTATGTGGTTAAACGCGACCCAAGTTTAACGAAAGAAGAAATTATTACTCACTGTCGTAAGCACTTGACGGGTTATAAAATTCCTAAACTGATTGAGTTCAGAGAAGAGCTGCCTAAGACTAACGTCGGTAAGATTTTACGTCGCGTACTACGCGAAGAAAACGATGCGCAATTGGTAGAAAAGTCGAAATGTGCTTAAGTGCGCAATAGCGTTTTAATGTTACAATGCCGACCATTCTCGTCGGCATTTTTTTATCTTAGCGCCCTCAAATCAACACAGGCAGAGTGAGCCATTTGTGAATTATACAATCATTAATCAACAGCATGAATTACAGCGAGTGTGCGCACTTGCCCGTCAAGCAGACGTTGTCATGCTCGACACTGAATTCGTTCGTACTCGGACTTTCTTTCCGCAATTAGGCTTGATCCAATTATTTGATGGGGAGACGCTGTCGCTGATCGACCCGTTGGCAATGGAGGATATGACGCCATTTATTGAGCTGCTGCAAGATGTTTCCGTTTTAAAAGTGTTGCATGCTTGCGGAGAAGATCTGGAAGTGTTCCACAACAGCTTGGGTTGTGTACCATTTCCGATGGTGGATACTCAATTGATGGCGGCCTTTATTGGTTATGGCTTATCAACCGGCTTTGCTGCTTTGGCGAATGATTTACTCAATGTTGAGCTAGATAAAAGCGAGTCTCGTACCGATTGGCTTGCGCGGCCTTTGTCTGAGAAACAACTAGAGTATGCCGCCGCGGATGTTTTTTATTTACTGCCGATGTATGAACAGCTACTCGATAAAGTCACGCAAGCTGGCTGGTGGGATGCCGTTTTACAAGAGTCACAACTGCAAGTTGAAAAGCGGACTCGAGTGTTTGATGCACAATTCGCTTACCTGGAGGTCAAAGGTGCTTGGCAATTAAAGCCTAAAGAGTTGGCCATTTTAAAACCGCTTGCCACTTGGCGTTATCAACAGGCGGTTAAACGTGATTTAGCTTTGAACTTTGTGATCCGTGAACATGATTTACTGACTATTGCCCGTTTAGCGCTGAGTTCGCCAAAGCGAATGGAAGAAGAGGGGATCGATCCACATGTGATTCGTCGTCACAGTGATGCGATAGCAACGATCGTTAAACAAGCGAAACAGACGCCTGTAGAGAATTACCCTGCGGCGATCGTGCCGTTAATGGATTACCCTGGCTATAAGCAGCTATTCAAAAAACTCAAAGATGAAGTCAAAGTGGTATCGCAAACTTCGGGTTTAGCCAGTGAGTTTTTGGCATCAAAAAAGCAGTTAAATCAGTTAGTGAGCTGGGTTTGGAACCAGCAGCGTGAACCGGATCATCTGCCAGACTTAATGCAAAATTGGCGTTTACCTTTACTCGGTGAGCGACTCAATAAGTTGATCCGATAACGTTTATCAGCCACTAAGTGGCAGTCGACAGTAGTCATCCCAACCTTTGCTCTGTTGGGATGGCCTATCTATAAAGCGGTGTCAGTATTGATGCGCTGGCTTACTTCTCTTCATCAGGGAGTTTTACGTTTAACTCCAAGACAGAAATGTCGTCATCTTTATGTTCAAAAGAAAGCTCAACCATCGATGGATCAATCGCAACGTATTTAGCAATCACTTTCAGAATGTCTTCTTTCAATTGTGGTAAATAGGTTGGCGCAGGATCGCTTTGGCTACGGCGCTCGGCAACAATAATTTGTAAGCGCTCTTTAGCCAAACTGGCCGAGTTTTTTTTCTGTGGGCGGAAAAACTCAAGTAAAGACATACTAATTTAGCCTCCAAAAAGTCGTTTAAAGATGCCTTTTTTCGGCTCAGTAAGAAAACGAAACTCTACTTGCTGGCCAAGCAGTCTTTCAACGGTATCATCGTAGGCTTGGCCGGCATCTGATTGTTCATCAAAAATCACTGGTACGCCTTTATTTGAGGCGTTCAATACGGCTTGGCTCTCAGGGATAACCCCCAGCAGTGGAATATGCAAAATTTCTTCAACGTCTTCAACACTGAGCATCTCGCCTTGGTTAACCCGTGTTGGATTATAACGAGTTAACAGTAAATGCTGTTTAACTGGCGGAAGGCCTTGTTCGGCGCGCAGTGATTTTGAATCTAAAATACCGAGGATACGGTCTGAGTCACGCACAGAAGAGACTTCAGGGTTGGTGGTGACAATCGCTTCATCCGCATAATAGAGCGCCATTAGCGCCCCTTGCTCAATGCCTGCTGGAGAGTCACAAATAATAAATTCAAACTCCATCTCATTCAGTTCATTGAGAATACGCTGTACCCCTTCTTTGGTCAGGGCATCTTTATCTCGCGTTTGTGAAGCCGGTAAAATAAATAAGTTTTCATTACGTTTATCTTTGATTAGCGCTTGATTCAGTGTCGCTTCCCCATTGAGGACGTTGACAAAGTCATACACTACCCGTCGTTCACAACCCATAATTAAGTCGAGATTACGTAACCCGATGTCAAAATCAATCACCGCGGTTTTTTTACCTTTCAACGCCAGCCCTGAGGCAATGGCTGCGCTGGAGGTGGTTTTACCCACTCCGCCTTTTCCTGACGTTACAACAATAATGCGTGCCATTTAATTAATTTCCTTTCGAATCTAAATTGTCAATTTTTCAAAATGCAGTGATTCATCGTTTAAGCTTAGCATCACTTTATTTTGCCAAAACTGACTGTCAATTTGATCGCTTAGCCAGTAATTTCCTGCAATCGACACCAGCTCAGCTTGTAAATCATTACAAATTATTTTTGCTTCTCTTTGGCCACTGGCCCCAGCAATGGCTCGACCACGTAATGTACCATGAATATGGATTGAACCATCGGCGATGACTTCTGCGCCTGGGCTTACATGACTAAGAATCACTAAGTCGCCATCTTTGGCATAAACTTGCTGGCCAGAGCGGACTGGCGTATGAATCACTTTTGTCGGGGCCATCGCTGCCGGAGCGTTCGCCGGCGTATTGCTGGCTGTCATGACGGCAAAGCCAGCTTCGAATGCTTGACGTTGACAACGTTTATCTTTACAGCCAGTAATGCCAACCGGGACAAAACCCGCTTCACGAATGCCCTGTTTCAGAGCATGAAAATCCAGTTCACCGCCGACTTTATTAATATTAAGTACAATTGGTGCATTAGCAAAAAAAGCGGGGGCTTGATCGGCTTTTTGTTTGAGAAAATCGATCGCATTGGCAACATGATGATCTGCAAGGTGCAATACAGACAAAGTGAAGCTGCTGCCTTTTAGGTCAGGTGTATGGGACATGATAACGTTGACCTCAATAAACGTTGGTAACGCTGGTTATATACCCAAATCAGCTCACAACACTCGAAAAAGAGCAGCATACTTATTTTGAGGTTACTTGGGTATAGAATAATTAGCGTTGTCGAAGACGATGGCTGTCATGTTATATTCAGCGCTCAGTGACAGCAAGTTATCTTGCGGTCAAATGCGTGATTTACTCGCAATTTTCACTGTGGTTATTCAAAATATATCCAAGTCATTTGGGTGTATACTCTCTCTGGCTGCACATAACGCAGATAACACAATACAAAAGGGTTGGCATGCTTTGTTCTATTTATAAAAGTTCGAAAAAAGAAGGAACTTATCTGTATCTTCCGAAAAGAGATGACTTTTCACAAGTTCCTGACACTTTGCTCGAGACCTTTGGTAAACCTATCTTTGTCATATTAGTCAACTTGACCAATCGTCAACTAGCTCGCGTGGATGTGGATAAGGTAAAAACAGCGTTGCAAGTAACGGGATTCTTTTTACAGCTTCCCCCGCCAACAGAAAATTTATTGGATATACATAAACAGCAGAAAGCACAAAGTAGACAAGCCACTGCTGATTAGGATCGCTTGAGGAGGGCATCTTGAGAAAATTACTGTCAGTTATTTTAGGGTTAACGCTATCGGCTCCTTTGCTGGCCAATACGGTGAGTTTTGAGCAATATCTTGAAGGGTTAAAGCAACAGGCGCGTCAAGAAGGCATTTCTGAGCAAATATTGGCAGAAGCGTTTGCTAATGTGGAGTATCGTCCTCGAGCGGTCACCGCAGATCGTAATCAACCGGAAAGACGCTTAACTTTAGATGAATACATCCCTCGTGCGGTACCGGACTGGAAAGTCAAACAAGCTCAAGCATTGTATGAAAAACACTATGATGAGTTACAGCGTATTGGTAAGCAGTATGGTGTTCAGCCGCGTTTTATCGTTGCGCTTTGGGGTGTCGAAAGTAACTTCGGTAGCTTTACTGGCAATTTCCCAGTTATCGATGCTTTATCAACGATGGCTTATGATGGTCGACGCGAAGAGTTTTTCCGTAAGGAAACCATGGCTGCCTTACAAATTTTGCAACAGGGGCATATTACGGTTGATGAAATGAAAGGCTCATGGGCTGGGGCTATGGGACAATGTCAGTTTATGCCGAGCTCCTTTTTAGCGTTTGCCGCAGACGGTGATGGTGACGGTAAAAAAGATATTTGGGGCACCAAGGCGGATGTTTTCGCGTCAACGGCTAATTATCTAAGTAAATCCGGTTGGGATGATCGTTATACTTGGGGGCGTCAGGTAAAAATTCCGGCTAATTTTGATAAAGCTTTGGAAGGCCGTCAGGCTGAAAAAGGCAAGTTACTGCGCGAGTGGAGTGAGCTTGGTATCACTCGTTATGATGGTCAACCATTGCCACAGTTGAAAGAAGACATCAAAGCTTGGCTTATTATGCCAGATGATGAAAGTGGGCGGATTTACTTGGTTTATAACAATTATAATGTGCTGATGAAATGGAACCGCTCGCACTACTTTGCGGTTGCGGTCAGCCATTTAGCCGATAGGATCAAATTTTAACCATGAGTGACCAAAGTGGTTAGTCTCCTCGGTAAGGGCTGTTTTGTGACAGCCCTTTTTTATTCTCGTACCTTGGTGATTGATGAAATTGATAAAAAGTGGATTGTCGCTTTTAGCCGATCAATTGTTCTTCAATTGCGTTGCGTAACTTGACGCGATCATGCCGCCAATCACGATTGGGAGAAGCGAGATCGCGTGTGACACAATTCCATTGATGATTGAGCTCTGGATGCTCAATGGCGCCAATCACTACATCAATATGGCGAGCGGCACAGGCGCGCTCACACCATTCTAATTTCTGCTGCAAACTCATGCGCCCCGCTGGGCCATATTCTGGAGAAAGGTTCTCAACAAAAATCAATTTGGCGCGGGTATTCTCTGCGATCGCTTGGCCGATTTCAGGTAATAATAGCGGTGGCATAATACTGGTGAGAAAACTGCCCGGACCGAGAATGATCGCATCCGCTTGAGAGATAGCCTGGACGCCTTCCTTAGTGGCGGGGACTTCTGGATCAAGATCCAGCCTCAGTAGATCTTGGGCCATTTCATCAACACTGGTTTCCCCTGTGACCCATTTTCCCTCTACCGATAGGGCGGTTAAGTCAGCGGGATGCTCTGACATCGGCACAATATTGACTTCGACTTTGAGCATGTTGCGGATCAAGTTAATCGCTTCTAGCGGGCGTACCGATAGATGGTCTAACGCGGTTAACATTAAATTGCCAAGATTATGTCCGTTCAGTTCACCAGCGCCTTTGAAACGGTACTCAAACATCATCGAGCTTATCGAAGGTTCTGTGATTAATTGATTAATGCAGTTGCGAGTATCTCCCCAAGCGATACCTCCTTGGCAGTGACGAATACGCCCGGTCGATCCGCCGTTATCTGTAGTGGTGACAATACCTGTTGCATTGGAACCAAAGACTTTTAATGCAGCCAGTATTCTGCCTAATCCGTGGCCGCCGCCAATCGCAACCACTTTTTTATCATCATAGAGGGACATGTTATCATTCGAGTTGTTCTTTGATGGCCTACAATTTAGAGCAATGCTCAAGCGGATGGTACTCATTTTGCGGCAATTTATGCATCAAAACCGTTTTTTTTCAGTAGAAGCTGGAAACACACACAATATTTAAGTATTTTATCCGTTCGCTGCAACCGATAAGCGTCGAGAGTGTCGTTTATCGTTGCCATAACTCCGAGCTTACGTGTACTAAGTCTTTTTCGTTCGACATCTTTGAAGATAAGTCATTTAAGCCAGTGGCATTGAGCCACAAGGGCAAAGTGGGAAACCTTTTTGCCTCCCGTATTTGGAAAGGTGTTCCGTGGCGCAACCATTCGAAGATAAATTCCAGCGTAAATTTTACTATTTACGTCTGTCTGTAACTGATGTCTGCAATTTTAAGTGTACCTACTGCTTACCCGATGGTTATCGACCCTCGGGAACCAAAAACTCCGCCTTTTTAACTTTGCCGGAGATTCAGCGCGTAGTGAAGGCGTTTGCTTATTGTGGTACCTCTAAAGTGAGGATTACCGGAGGCGAGCCGAGTTTACGTAAAGATTTCACCGAGATTATTCAGACGGTCGCTAGTCAGCATGGGGTAGAGAAAGTTGCCACCACCACCAATGGTTACCGGATGGCTAATCAAGTCATGGCTTGGAAGCAGGCAGGACTGACCGATATCAATGTGAGTGTCGATAGTTTAGACCCGAGAATGTTTCAGCAGATCACCGGGGAAAACCGTTTTTATCAAGTTATGCAGGGAATCGAACGGGCTTTTGAGGTTGGCTTTACGCAAGTCAAAGTCAATGTGGTGCTGATGAAAGATCTTAATGCGCACACCATGCCTCAATTTCTGGCGTGGATTCAGCATCGGCCGATCCAACTGCGTTTTATTGAACTGATGCAGACAGGGGAGATGGATGATTTATTTGCTCGTCATCATCTTTCCGGCGTCACCCTGCGTAATCAACTGATTGCCGATGGTTGGTTACTGAAAGCGCGAGCGCATCATGATGGACCTGCTCAGGTTTATTGGCATCCTGATTATCAAGGTGAAGTAGGCTTGATCATGCCTTACGAGAAAGACTTTTGTCAGAGTTGTAATCGACTACGCATCTCTGCGTTAGGTAAGCTACATCTTTGTCTGTTTGGTGAGCAAGGTCTTTCATTGCGTGATCTATTACAAGAAGATAGCCAGCAATCAGCGTTAATTGAACGTATTCAAACCCAGTTACAACATAAGTCTGTTAGTCATTTTTTACATGATGGTAATACAGGTATAACTCCCCATTTGGCATCCATTGGTGGTTAGACTTTTGGGGACAGATAATGAAAAAGATAAGGTGATGACATGGGCCATGCAGAAAGTAAATTTCAACCCGCTACAATCGCGGTATTAACCGTATCTGATACGCGCACGCAAGAGAACGATACCTCTGGTGGTTATTTAGCTGAGCAATTGCAAGCCGCGGGGCATCTATTGGCGGATAAGCAAATTGTGATCGATGATAAATATAAAATTCGCGCCATCGTGTCACAGTGGATTGCTGACGAGGCGATTCAAGCCATCTTGATTACTGGTGGTACTGGCTTTACCGCTCGTGATAGTACTCCTGAAGCGCTGAAGCCGCTTTTTGATAAAGAGGTCGAGGGCTTTGGTGAGCTGTTTAGAATGGTGTCGTATGAAGAGATTGGTACTTCAACGATTCAGTCACGCGCCTTAGCGGGATTTGCCAATCACACGGTGATATTTGCTATGCCGGGCTCGACGGGGGCTTGCCGTACTGGATGGACGAAAATCATCCAGCAGCAATTAGATGCGAGTCATCGTCCATGTAACTTTATGCCTCATCTCGCTGGGTAACAGAAAAACATGACTGAATTTAGCCATATTAATGCCAACGGTGAAGCGAATATGGTCGATGTATCGGCCAAACTCGATAGCGTGCGTGAAGCGCGTGCAGAAGCTTATATTCGTATGGCACCAGAAACTCTTCAGCTAATTATTTCTGGGCAGCACCACAAAGGTGATGTGTTTGCTACAGCACGGATTGCTGGAATTCAAGCCGCTAAAAAAACGTGGGATTTAATTCCTCTTTGCCACCCTTTGCTGCTTTCTAAAGTTGAAGTTCATTTACAAGCTATCGAAGCAGAAAGCTGTGTACGGATTGAATCTGTGTGTAAGCTAGCAGGGAAAACCGGTGTTGAGATGGAAGCGTTAACCGCAGCCTCTGTCGCCGCTTTGACTATTTATGATATGTGTAAAGCGGTACAAAAAGACATGGTCATTGAACAGGTTCGTTTATTAGAAAAAACCGGAGGTAAGTCCGGTCATTTTAAGGCTACGCGATGATTAACGTTGTTTTTTTTGCACAGACTCGTGAGTTGGTGGGCTGTGATCGGATTGAGATGCCAGCCAATTTTGCAACCGTTGAAGCTCTTAGACAGCATCTTGTGCTGCAAGGCGATAAGTGGTCACTAGCGTTAGATGCGGATAAGTTACTGGTTGCTGTTAATCACACCATTGTGGCAATGACTCATCCTTTGCAGTCGGGCGATGAAGTGGCCTTTTTTCCACCAGTCACTGGCGGGTGAGCCGATGGATAGCAGAGTCTCTGTACAAACGGCTGATTTTTCATTGGCCGATGAGTATGCGGCGTTAGCGCAAGACCGTAGTGCAGGAGCGGTTGTCACATTTGTCGGTAAAGTTCGTGATCTCAACCTTGGTGATGATGTGATCGGTTTACATCTTGAACATTACCCAGGAATGACTGAAAAAGCGCTCAGCCATCTGTGTGATCAAGCCCAACAACGCTGGCCCTTACAACACGTTCGTATCATTCATCGTGTTGGTGATTTGGATGTTGGTGCGCAAATTGTGTTTGTCGGCGTCGCGAGTGCTCACCGAGGCGCGAGTTTTGCTGCTTGTGAATTCATTATGGATAGCTTAAAAACTCAAGCCCCGTTTTGGAAAAAAGAACGTACCACAGGCGCTGAACGTTGGATAGAATCACGCGAATCCGATCACCAGGCGGCTAAACGTTGGTAAAGTAAGAACCTCAAGTTAGCCGTGCTTAGCTGACTTGGGGGCATCCTATCCCGATTGACGATTTGTGGCTTAGAATTTTAGCGGCATAATCCACTTTGTTACAAAAAAATCGCTTTCCTATCTAGTAAAATCAAGAAATTAGTCAACACTTACCTTAGACACCCTAATTGACTCGGATTGTCATTAGGCACTTGTACATTCAATGATTGTGGGATGACCATTACTAAGCGCAGAGAAGTATTGATGACATGGTATGGTCAATGATGCCAAGGAGATAGCAATGGATTCACTGAAAGTAAGAGATTACATGACCGTCAAAGCGGTGACCTTTAGCCCTGAAATGTCACTCAGTGCAGCTTTAGAACGCGTAAGTGGTTCTGAACATCTTGGTGGACCAGTGATTGATGATCAAAAGAGAGTGATTGGTTTTCTTTCTGAACAAGATTTGCTCGATAAATTAGTCAAAGCCAGTTATTTCTGTCATGACTCTCATACCGTCAGTGACTGCATGCATCAAGAAGTGCTGTCAGTTTCGCCTGAGACGTCAATCATTGAACTGGCTGATATGATGAAAGTTGGTAAGCCGAAAGTCTATCCGGTGATAGAGCAAGGAAAGTTAGTGGGCATCATTACCCGCCGCAATGTGCTGTTAGCGATTGGTAAAAACCTAGCGAATAGTTTTAAACATCCGGTTTGATCAGCGTGAGTGATACTTTTCAGTCTCACGATAGAATGCTAGTGCGGATATGGATATATCCCCATTCTACTTGAAGCTAGCAGTGGTGTTGGCGGTGTTCGTTCACCCCAATCACACCGTTTGTCTATGCTCACGGAGATCTACTCACTTGCCGCCTACCGGCAACTCCAAGTCGTTTCGGTATAGGATAAACATTCAGGCACTTCGTCGTGCAATGTATGTTTATGAATGAGTAACAAACCGCTTGACCTTGGAGTTAGCTCCAAGGTGTAAGCTTAACACATCATCAAATTAGGAGATGGATTGATGTCTGTTAAGCATTCAGGGTGCGATGTCACTCACGGTTCTCACGCTACTCATAATCAGGCGTCTTGTTGTTCAGCGGCGTCAACACCCCATCAAGTGCAACCCGAGGTGGCTTGCTGTTCTCAACCGGCTAAAGACATGGGTACTTTAGCTGACAGTGTTTGTGACTCGCTCGCTCAGTACCAACGTAGTTGGCAAGTCGTGGGGATGGATTGCCCATCGTGCGCGCGGAAAATAGAAACGGCGTTACAGAAAATTCCAGATATTGTCACCGCCAAGGTGCTGTTTGCGACAGAAAAATTGGTGGTACAGTTTAATCAGCCAGCAACGGTTGCGGCGGTTGAACAAGCCGTCAGTCGTGCTGGTTTTCAGATTCAGCACTCGACCTCTAAAGTTGCATCTTCTCACTCATCCCCCCGAACATGGTTAACACAAGCGGACAATCGACGCCTGGTTTTGATCAGTTCAGCGATGCTAGTGGCAGCCCTGATGACTCAATGGTCGAGCGAGTTAGCGCAGTGGATGTTTACACTAACCTGTTTGTTAGGCTTGGTTCCGATTGCGCGTAAAGCTTGGCAATTGGCAAAGTCAGGTACGCCGTTTGCGATTGAAACCTTAATGACTGTTGCGGCGTTAGGCGCTTTATATCTTGGTGAAACGGCTGAAGCAGCGATGGTGTTATTGCTGTTTTTAGTTGGCGAGCGTTTAGAAGGCATTGCTGCTGCACGGGCACGTTCTGGCGTTCAAGCGCTGATGGCGCTGCTGCCCGATCAAGCGACGAAAATAGAGCACGGCCAGCGAGTGTTAGTTGATGTGCAAGATCTGCAACCCGGTGATCACGTTGAGGTTGCTCCTGGCGGGCGTTTACCTGCTGATGGACAGCTGTTAGACCCTGTGGCAAGTATTGATGAAAGTGCATTAACCGGAGAACCGATTCCGGTTGAAAAGCAAATCGGAGATACGCTCGCTGCGGGCTCTGTAGTGGTTGACCGTTTGATCCAAGTGCAGATCACTTCATTACCGGGACAAAATGCCATTGACCGTATTTTACATCTGATTGAGCAAGCTGAATCTCGTAAAGCGCCTTTGGAGCGGTTCTTGGACCGATTTAGCCGTTGGTATACCCCGCTGATGATGCTGATTGCTTTATTGGTTGTGATCATCCCGCCATTGGTGTTTGCTCAGCCATGGGAAACGTGGACCTATCGTGGACTGGCGTTATTATTAATTGCTTGTCCTTGCGCGTTAGTGATTTCAACCCCAGCGGCGATTACCTCTGGTTTAGCCGCGGCAGCAAGACGCGGTGCTTTAATCAAAGGGGGAGCGGCACTTGAGCAGCTTGGCCGAGTGACTATGATGGCGTTTGATAAAACCGGAACGCTAACGCAAGGAAAGCCACAGGTCACGGACATGATAAGCTTAACGGATCTGCCGTCATCTCAATGGTTAGCTGCAGTGGCTGCTATTGAGCAAGGGTCTAGTCATCCTTTAGCCACTTCGTTAGTGGATAACGTGCAAGCTCAAGGTTATGCTATTCCCCAAGCCTCTGAGCAACAAGCGTTACCGGGCCGCGGTATTACAGGTTTAGTTGCTGGTCAACGCTATTCACTGTTATCGCCAACTCAGCTCGATGTCAGGGTTAATGCCTCCATTACTGAGTCCATTGAGCAACTCGAAGCTCAAGGGAAAACGGTCGCCGTTGCTTTGCAAAATAAGCAACCGATAGGCATTATCGCTTGGCAAGATACATTACGTGATGAAGCGCAAGCCGCGATTGCACAACTGAAAAAAATCGGCATTAACAGCATCATGTTGACCGGGGATAACCCACGCAGTGCTGCAGCCATCGCCGATAAGCTCGGTATGGATTTTCAAGCCAGTTTATTGCCTGAGGATAAAGTGCAAGCAGTCGAACAATTATCGCAAATTCAACCGGTTGCAATGGTAGGTGATGGCATTAATGATGCCCCTGCGATGAAGCAGGCCAGTATCGGTATTGCGATGGGCAGCGGTACCGATGTCGCGTTAGAGACGGCGGACGCAGCATTAACCCATAATCGACTCATTGAATTGGCAGGAATGATCGAATTATCTCGCGCTACGCTGAATAATATTCGACAAAATGTGACATTAGCTTTGGGCTTAAAGGCCATTTTGTTGGTGACCAGTTTACTCGGTATCACAGGCTTATGGATGGCAGTATTAGCTGATAGTGGTGCGACGGCGTTGGTCACTCTAAATGCTTTGCGCTTACTGCGTTTTAAGCCATCAGCCGCGGATTCACGTTGTTAGTAGCAATGGAAGTCATTTGAGTTGAATCACGAGCGAATAGTGTTGAGTTGCATTTGGATTGCTCGTTTTTGTGATGCAAACCGTTTTTCTTTGAAATGCTCTATTTTATTGCTGACGTAGTTGTGATGCTTGTCACTAAATGTTGTTGGGGACTGGGATAGAGTCACTAGGTACCCGAAATTAATGATGAGCTGAACAAGCCGCAATCAAGGAGTAACTTATGTCTCAAGCTGTCTTTCACCTAGGAGTGACCCAAGCCGATTTAAATGGTGCCACCTTGGCGATTATCCCAGGTGATCCTGCCCGTGTGCAAAAAATCGCTGAATTAATGGAAAACCCGGTTTTTCTAGCTAGTCACCGTGAGTACACGCTTTATCGCGCTGAGTTAGATGGTCAATCTGTTGTGGTTTGTTCAACGGGTATTGGTGGTCCATCAACGTCGATTGCGGTAGAAGAGTTAGCTCAATTAGGTGTGCGCTCCTTCTTACGTGTGGGTACCACTGGTGCGATCCAGCCCCACGTCAACGTCGGCGATATGATTGTTACCACTGGCTCAGTACGTCTTGATGGCGCTAGCTTACACTTTGCACCGATGGAATTCCCAGCGGTACCAGACTTTTCAGTAGCAACCGCGATGAAAGCAGCCGCAGAAGAGAGCGGTGCTACCGTTCACATGGGTGTAACGGCATCAAGTGACACGTTCTACCCAGGCCAAGAGCGTTATGACACATTCACAGGTCGTGTTGTTAGCCGTTTCCAAGGTTCAATGAAAGAGTGGCAAGAGATGGGCGTGCTGAACTTTGAGATGGAATCTGCGACGCTATTAACCATGTGTGCTAGCTCTGGTTTAAAAGCAGGCTGTGTAGCGGGTGTGATTATTAACCGTACTCAAAAAGAGATCCCAGATCACGCCACCTTAAAAGAGACCGAAGCTCGTTCAATTAAAGTGGTGGTTGAAGCAGCGCGTAAGATGCTTAAATAATCGTTATCATTGATTGAGTTAGCATTAAAAAGCGCCATAATCGTGGCGCTTTTGCTATTTGAATCTTAACGCCTAGTGAGGTTAGTTAAGCCAGTGCGAGTTGAGGTAACGGTAAGTATAGGCTTTCAGTCACTTCTGAGAGCATTTGGTCATACACTTGAGCGATCGTTAGCGATAATTCAGAAGTCAGTTGATAAAACTGCTTCGCATCGAGCTCTAAATGCGGATTGTCATGGAGCTCACTGAGTTGGTGCATGGCTGCGGAGCAAGTCGGTGAGGCAATTGATAAAGGGCTTATTAGTGCCAGCTGACTCAGTTTTCGTCGCATGAGCTCACTGTAATGACTGAGACGAAGCCGCCCCTCTTGACTACCCATCTCTTCAATACATAAACGTAACTGGGTCAGTGAATCCATACTATCGATGACTTGTTGCCAATTCATATGATATTCATCACTCAGGTCGTCTCGATGTGATTCAGCTAACCAAGCGAGAACAATTTCGTCAATTAAAAATAGACAATGACGAATCACTTTACCGTGAGCGACTTGGTTCCTTGCTACGCTATAATCCGGCCATTCATGGCGAATAGCGGTTAACTTAGCTTGGAAAATACGATACAGCGGTTTGTTATCAAAGTGAGCATGGGCAATCAAATGAGATAAAGTCTGATCGATAGTCGATTGAAGATGATTAATTTCTTGCTGACGATCCTGGCCAAACATCAACTTGTGGTGGGTTGCTTGACGATGTTGACGACAAAGATAAAGTAACTCGCGTAAATCCACTAAGAGTTGATATTTACGTTGTAGGCTGGATTCTTTCTGTTTAGCAAAGAAAAATAATCCGCCAAGAATCGTGATAGAGATAAGCATGGAAATAAAGACAAACATAATCCACTCCTTGTGTATGTGGTTTGCTCAGAACAGAGATTCCTTTCTCAATGTAGGTTGCTGTACGTGTTAACCGAATGGCCATCACTATTGATGAGCAGATATCACGACGTCACCTAGGTTGAGTATTCCCCTAAGTTGGATATTGCATGCTTAATGCCAGGTTTTTATTCTTTATAAATCAATGAGTTAATTTTTTCTGGTGTGGTTTGTGCACTAAAAAGGTGCAGTTTGCGCTAAAAGTGTGAACGAAAGCAAAAAAAAAGCCCTCTCATCGGAGAGGGCTAATCATCGGTGACTTGATTCAAGCTGATAGGTTACATGACGCGCATGCCAGCTTGTGCACCTTCATGAGGCTCAAGAATCCACAACTGGTCACCGCCAGGGCCTGCAGCGAGGATCATGCCTTCTGACATACCAAATTTCATCTTGCGTGGTTTAAGGTTAGCTACCATCACGGTGTATTTACCGACCAGCTCTTCAGGCGAGTAAGCGGCTTTTATTCCAGAGAAGACTTGGCGTGTCTCTCCACCAATATCCAACTGGAATTTTAGTAACTTATCGGCCTTTGGTACCGCTTCACAAGAGAGGATTTTGGCAATCCGTAAATCAACTTTAGCAAAATCGTCAAATTCGATTTCTGCGGCGATGGGATCTTTGCTTAACTCAGTTTCTTGACGAATAGGCTGAGCATTTTCTATCGCGGCTTTTTCCAGTGCTGCTTCTTGTTTGGAGGTTTCAATCATCGCTTCAACATGCTGAGGGTCAATACGATTAAACAGCGCTTTAAATGGGGTCAACTCATGACGAGTCAGTGGTGTTTGAATACCATCCCAAGTCAGTTCTTGATTAAGGAAAGCTTCCGTCCGCTTAGCTAACGCTGGCATTACAGGCTTGAGGTAAGTCATCAATACGCGGAATAGGTTAATGCCCACGGTACAAATATCTTGCAGCGCTTGCTCTTGGCCTTCTTGTTTGGCGACAACCCAAGGCGCTTTTTCATCCACATATTGGTTGGCTTTATCTGCTAGTGCGGTGATCTCACGAATCGCACGACCAAATTCACGAGTTTCATAAAGTTCAGCGATGCGATCGGCCGCCGCGGCAAACTCAGCGTACAGTTCAGGCTCGGCAAAAGTGGCCGATAACTGATTATCAAACCGTTTACTGATAAAGCCAGCATTGCGTGAAGCTAAGTTAACAATCTTATTAACCACATCAGCATTAACGCGCTGGGTGAAGTCTTCAAGGTTTAGATCGAGATCATCAATACGGTTGTTCAGTTTTGCCGCGTAGTAGTAACGTAAGCACTCAGGGTCTAAATGTTTTAAGTAAGTACTCGCTTTGACAAACGTCCCTTTTGATTTCGACATTTTCGCGCCATTAACCGTAACATAACCATGCACAAAAACATTAGTTGGTTTACGGAACCCACTGCCTTCAAGCATCGCTGGCCAAAATAGGCTGTGGAAGTAGACAATGTCTTTACCAATAAAGTGGTACAGCTCGGTTTGACTGTTTTTGCGCCAGTATTCGTCAAAGTTTAAATCATTGCGCTTGCTGCAAAGATTTTTGAATGACCCCATGTAACCAATGGGTGCATCGAGCCACACATAAAAGAATTTGTTGGTTTCACCGGGGATTTCAAAACCAAAATAAGGGGCATCACGGGAAATATCCCATTGCTGCAAGCCACCTTCAAACCACTCTTGCATTTTATTGGCGGTTTCGGTTTGCAGCGAGCCAGAACGAGTCCATTCTTTAAGCATGCTTTCAAACTGTGGCAAGTCAAAAAAGAAGTGCTCAGAATCTTTCATCACAGGGGTTGCACCTGAGACCGCCGATTTAGGATTGATCAGTTCCGTCGGGCTGTAAGTTTCGCCGCAAGCATCGCAGTTGTCGCCGTATTGATCTTCTGACTTACATTTTGGGCAGGTGCCTTTGACGAAGCGATCCGGTAAGAACATCTGTTTTTCAGGATCGAATAACTGAGAAATGGTGCGGCTAGAAATAAAGCCATTTTTTTTCAGCTCAAGATAAATATGTGAAGCTAACTCGCGGTTTTCTTCGCTGTGGGTGCTGTGATAGTTATCAAAACTAATATCAAACCCAGCGAAATCTTGCTGATGCTCTTCACTAACCGCGGCAATCATTTCTTCAGGCGTAATACCCATCTGCTGCGCTTTAAGCATGATAGGTGTGCCATGAGCGTCGTCAGCACAGATGAAGTTTACAATATTGCCGCGTAGGCGTTGGTAGCGCACCCAAATATCCGCTTGGATATGCTCAAGCATATGACCTAAGTGGATGGAACCGTTAGCGTACGGAAGGGCACAAGTTACCAGCAGTTTCCTTGGAGAAACGTTTCTTGGTTCAGTTGCCATACTTAATTATTCGCTATGTTTGATAGGTATTGAAAATAGCCTTCAATACTACCTGATGAAGCTACTCACGCCAAGGCGTCAGTCGTGATAAGGCCTTAACTTTTTTGGGGTTCAGTGCGGGCAGATTGAGTGGTAGCATGAACAAAAAAGGAGGGCTTATGCTCACATTTACGTCCAAACACGATTTTTGTTCTTGGCTTAATCAGTTTTCTCACCCCAATTTAATTAGTGATTGGGCGCATTCTCCGGGTATGGTTCAAGTAACGGCATCTGGGCAATTTGCAATTCATATCCCATTTGCTGCTCACGCTCTGCGCCAAGAGTTGCAAACTTGGATAACTAATCAGCAGCAAACGAAAGCCGTTGCCGCTTTTGATTATTCAGTCAGTGTTACACCTAAGGCCTTGATCACCAAAGTTCCGCATGGTGTTAAAGGCGTGAAAAATATTATTGCCGTCACGTCGGCGAAAGGCGGGGTGGGTAAATCAACCACAGCCGCTAACTTGGCGCTCGCGATAGCGGGCAGTGGTGCCAAAGTTGGTTTATTGGATGCGGACATTTATGGTCCTTCGGTGCCGATGATGTTTGGCACTCAAGATGCCAAGCCAAGTGTGCGTGATAATAAATGGATGCAGCCAGTGAAAGCGCACGGTATCTATACCCATTCGATAGGTTATTTAGTCGATAAAGCGGATGCAGCGATTTGGCGTGGTCCGATGGCATCAAAAGCATTAGCCCAACTTGTTAATGAAACTGAATGGCCTGAGTTAGACTATTTAGTGGTGGATATGCCTCCGGGTACCGGCGATATTCAATTAACGTTATCTCAGCAAATTCCAGTGACAGGCGCAGTCATTGTCACCACACCACAAGATCTCGCCTTGGCTGATGCACGAAAAGGGGCGGCAATGTTTGCTAAAGTTGACGTGCCAGTGGTGGGATTAATTGAGAATATGAGTTATCACATTTGCCGTCATTGTGGTGAAAAAGAAGCGATTTTTGGTGTTGGTGGTGCGCAAACGTTAGCCACTGAATATGGTTTATCATTGCTAGCGCAAATTCCGTTGCATGTCACACTCAGGGAAGATATTGACGCTGGCAAACCGACAGTGATTGCTCGTCCTGATAGTGAACATAGTCAACAATATTATGCACTCGCCGAGCGGATTTGTGCCAGCTTGTATTGGCAAGGCAAAGCGAAGCCGCAGACCATCGATCTGACGTTCGTGAGTGAATAGCAAAATGGAGTTTAGCGACTGACCGCGTTGAGTTTATTCGGCGTTCAGTCGCCAGTTCGGCCAACACGTTAAGCAACCAATGTCACTGCCTTTATTTTTGCTCAGAGAGGTAATCGTTTGCTTTGAGTTAATTTTATTCACTGTTAGAAAATACGGATATTTACCGTTGAGTGAACTGGTATCTAACCGACGAACTCCCTATAATCAGGCGGTTTATCTTATCTCCTCACATACACGTATCGGGTACACTGAACCATGTCTGATAATAATCAATGCGTCATCGTCGGTATTGCTGGCGCTTCTGCTTCTGGGAAAAGCCTTATTGCCAGTACCATTTATAATGAACTGCGCGCGAAAGTAGGCGACCATCAAATCGGTGTGATCACGGAAGATTGCTATTACAAAGACCAAAGCCATCTGAGTATGGACGAACGTGTCAAAACCAATTATGACCATCCTAATGCCCTAGATCACGATCTACTCTGCGATCATCTGCAAGCTTTAGTTCGCGGCGAAGCGGTTGAAGTTCCTGAATACAGTTACAGTGAGCATACGCGCACCGCCAATACCAGTACCATGACACCGAAAAAAGTGATCATTTTGGAGGGGATTTTACTTCTGACCGATCCTCGTCTGCGTGATTTAATGCATGCGACCATTTTTATGGACACACCGCTCGATATCTGTTTGTTACGTCGAGTCAAGCGTGATGTCGAAGAGCGTGGACGTACTATGGAATCGGTATTAAAACAGTACCAAAAAACCGTTCGCCCGATGTTTATGCAGTTTATCGAACCCTCTAAACAGTACGCCGATATTATTGTTCCACGTGGTGGTAAAAACCGCATTGCGATTGATGTCTTGAAAGCCCATATCGCAAAATTACTTAAATCATAAAATTTACCGATCGTTGACTTTATCTTTTCCGATTAAAGTGGCACCTTAGAGGCCACTTTTTTATTTTCGTCAAGCAAGGAAAAAGCAGATGAAAAAACTGTCCCTATTCATTGCGGCGTTGCTGGTGATGGTTATCGCGGCAGTGGTCGCGTTAGTGGTTTTCGTCAATCCGAATCAATTTAAACCTCTGATCATTGAGCAAACCAAACAACAAACGGGCCTTGAGCTAGTCATTGAAGGCGATATCAGTTGGCAGTTCTTTCCGGCGATTGGTTTCGAACTTGGTAAAACCGAGTTAAGAAATCCTGACGGATTTACTCAAAATAACTTATTTAAAGTCGATCGTGTTGGGATTGATATCGCGGTCATGCCACTTTTTCGTCATCAACTGCATATTGGTAATGTTCGCCTTGAAGGAGCCGAATTTTATCTAGAAACGTTGTTGGATGGCCGTTCTAACTTAGAGAGCTTGACTCAAGCACAAAACCAAAAATCATCCGCACAGGTGGAGGAGGCGTTGACTGAGTCTCCATCTAGCCAGCCAGAAACAACCGCCGATCAACCTTGGACTCTGAGCCTCGCTGGCGTGACTGTTAGTCAGGCACGATTAGAGATACTTGATCAGCAAACGGGCACACACAGTACCTTATATGACGTTGATCTTACGGTGTCAGAATTTGCTGCCGATCGTTGGACCAGCGTGGATTTTTCGGCCAAAGGAAGTGCGAACCAACAAGAGTTTAGTGTAGACGGGAAGGCGGAGATAAAACTGTCTGCAGACTTTAAACAGTATGCTCTACGCAATATTACGCTTAATAGTACGCTTGAAGATCCATCGGTACAGATAGACGCTTTACAACTTAAGCTCGCGACCTTTGAATTTGATCAAGACAATGCGCTGACTTTTGCTGTGAAAGGTAACGCAGCCGACATGGCATTTGACGTTAGCGGCCAAGCACAGTTGCAGGTTGATGCGGCGATCAGTACTGTTTCGTTGGATAAGTTACTTCTGAATTCGACATTACAAGGTGCCGCTTTACCACAATCACCGATGCAGGTAGAAATGGCGTCTCGCATCGTGTTTGATGTGACCAACAGTACGCTGGATGTAGTGTTAGATAGGTTAATGGCCAACGCAATAGCGTTATCTGGAAAAGCGAACATTCATTTGGCGGATATACCTAAAATCCGTTTTCAATTGCATAGCCCTGCGATTGATCTCGATGAATTTTTCGGGCTCGATCAAGCGACGCCAGACTCTGCTGCCCAGCCTGCGGTGAATGCACCCACTTCGCCACCAGTAGAGGTTGAACCAGATTTATCAGCTTTACAAAACTTAGATGTGGCCGGAGAGATAGCCATTGATCGGTTTAAAGCGGGCAATGCCAAGCTTGAGCGTGTACATACTCGTTTTGCTGTTAACCGAGGTGTGATCGATCTTAATACGCTAACGGCTGAGCTTTATCAGGGTAAGATCCAAGCCAGCGCCAAGGTTGATACACGAAAAACACCCGCAACCTATCAGGTTAAAAAAACCATCACTGGTGTTCAAGTTCAGCCATTATTGATTGATGTGGCGGACAATGACTTACTACAGGGAACGGGTAACATTACAGTAGATGTGCAAGGTCGTAGCTTAACCCCAAGCGGTATTCAAAAAAACTTGCTGGGAACGGTCACGATTAACTTCGCTGATGGTGCTGTCAATGGCATTAACGTTGCTCAATTAATTCGCACCAATCATGCTCGCTTGAGAGGGCAAACGTTAGACGAATCTGAGGCAGTGAAGCAAACTGACTTTAGTGCGCTGACGGCGACGCTGCAACTGAATAAGGGTGAAGTGTCGACCAATAATTTAGCGATGCAATCGCCGTTATTACGAATTCGCGGTGAAGGTAAAGCCAATTACTTAAACGAAACGGTTGATTTTGTGGTTCGCACATCGATTGTTGGAACGCTGAAAGGGCAAGGCGGTAAAGATATCGACGAGTTGCGAGACGTCACTATCCCGATTCATATTTCTGGCCAATGGACTGAACCAAGATACCGATTGGTGTTTGATGATCTGCTGAAGCAAAGAGCGCAAAAGGAGATTGACCGCGGTATTGAGAAGCTCGGTGATAAAGTGAAAGGTGAAGAAGCGAAACAAGCGGTGGATGCCTTGAGAGGGTTATTGCGACGCTAAGCGTGCTAACCTTGAGTTAAAGGCTCATTGACCTCTAAAAAAGCTGGATAACTCCAGCTTTTTTTATTGGGCGATCCACGACTACCAATCGACGCCTTTTAGGGCTTTGACGCCGGAATCAAAAGCATGTTTGATGTTTTTGACTTCAGAGACGGTATCTGCGAGTTCGATAAGTGTTCGATGAGCGCCACGTCCCGTGATGATCACGGATTGCATCGGGGGACGTTGTTGTAACGCTTCAACCACTTCATCAAGATCAAGATAGCCATAGCTCACCATATAAGTCAGCTCGTCAAACAGTAAGACATCTAAGGAGTCATCGTTGAGCATGCGTCGACACTCTTGCCATACTTGTTGAGCGGCTTCGGTATCGATTTGTTTATTTTGCGTATCCCATGTAAAGCCTGTCGCCATGACTTGGAACTCGACACCGAGTTTTTCAAGTAAATTACGTTCCCCGTTTTCCCACGTGCCTTTGATAAATTGTGCAACAGCACACTTTTTACCGTGGCCGACGGCGCGTGCAATGGTGCCAAAGCCTGATGTACTTTTGCCTTTACCATTGCCAGTGATCACCAGCAATAAGCCTTTTTCTTGCTGAGCATTGGCAATCCGTGCATCAACCTGTTCTTTTACTTTTTGTTGGCGTTGTTGATGACGCTGTTGCTTGATGTTTTCACTAGACATTATATTGAGC
>NZ_WXWK01000091.1:0-2742 GCF_009904835.1 Vibrio sp. V33_P6A3T137
TAAAAACTCCTAAAGAATGAATTCAATCTAACTAAAGCAAATAAGATGCCAATACATTTTGTTTAATTTAAATTTTTGATTTTATTAAGTTAATTTTTTATTTCTTAAAAGTGAGGAATAAGACAAAGATATTAGTGTTTATTTTTGTCACACAATCTGTCAAGATTTATTGAAAAATAGTTACACATTAAATTCAAAGGAAAATATGGTCAGATTGACTAAAGTCTCTTTATCAGTGCGTATATTATTGTTTGTTTTCCTACCATTATGGGTGCTGTCTGCCGCGTCTATTGGTATTGGAACTTATTATCTTGCGGATTTACAAACGAGTAAGCTAAAAGGCGATCTTAAGCTAATCGCCAGAGCAATTGATGTCCCTATTGGAGAGGCAATCCGCAAAGGAGATATAGAAACAGTTCAAAGAACGCTTAATGCAATCTTTGATTTAGGTCAGGTATATGGTGCGTCTGTCTACAATCAGGATGGTCAGCGTATTGCTGCGGCTGGTATTGCTAAACGAAGCAATAAGTATAGCCCTATTGCACTTGAGCTGCTTGAAGTTGGACGTGATGCCAATGTCTATCAACGTCAAGCGGGCAAACAAGTATATTCTCATTTTCTTCCTATCACCGATAAACGAGGGCAGATATCGAGCCTTGTCGAAATTACTCGTCGTGCTAGTGATTTTTCGTCTTCTATGAATACCTTGTCACTCTCGGCTTGGAGTGTATGGGGGGTAATCGGGTTGCTCACCTTAATCATCGTCTATTTAGGTCATTATCGAGCAGTAGGCCGTGATGTAGCCCAGTTAACGAGTACCATGGCCAAGATTGGTCAAGGTCAGTTAGGCTTACGTGCATCTGATTCAAATACATATGAATTATCTTCTATTGCTCGGGCGCTAAATCGAATGCTTGATGATATTGCGCTTGCACAGCAAAAAATACTGGCTCATCAAGAGTATGAAACAAAACTAAACCTGAGGTTAGAGCGAAATGAGCGGATGGCAACATTAGGACGATTCGTCGGTGGCGTGGCTCATGAATTAGGAGCACCATTGAATGTGATTGATGGTAGAGCAAGGCGTTTATCTCGATTTATTGATAAGAACTCGGCATTACATGAACTGATGTCGATCAGAGGACAAGTGAAGCGGCTAACCCGAATCGTTCGGCAATTATTGGATTTCTCTCGTAATAGTAACCAAAAAGAAAAAGTGCTTATTTTGGATTTAGTCATAAATGCCAGGGAATCATTAAGTTATGAACAAATAGATCTCTTTCCTTTAACTACCATTAATGTTCCTAATCATCTGTCGGTCTTCGTTGATCCTGATCTGCTCGAATTAGCGCTAATTAACTTACTACGAAATGCAAGCCAAGCCGCTCAAGAAAATGTCTTCGTTGAATATAGTGAGTCGCATGATTCCTGGTCGATAACCATCAGCGATGATGGGCAAAGCATCCCTATAGATATGGACTTATCTCAGCTCCTAGAACCCTTTTTTACGACAAAGCCAAAAGGTCAGGGAACTGGGCTTGGTTTAGCTATTGTTAACAACATCGTGAATGATCATCATGGCGAATTAATTCTCAGGCGCTCAGAGCAAGGCGGGCTCATCGTTACATTACAATTTTCAAAGGAACAATGGGTATGAATATTTTATTAGTAGAAGATGATGGTGATTTAGCGGATTTATTGTGTGAAGAGCTTGAGAGCGAGGGATATCAGGTCACAGTGGTCAACTCAGCTGAAGAAGCTTCACGTAAGTTAAATGAAATAATACCTGATGTGGTGATTTCCGACTTAAGATTACCTGATCGTAATGGTATGACATTGATACCGGAAGTTAAAGCTCTGATGCCAACCCCTGCTATGTTATTAATTACGGCGTTTGGCTCTGTTAACCAAGCGGTTGATGCACTTAAAGCGGGAGCGGATGATTTTTTAACCAAACCTTTTGATATGGATCATTGTCTATTAACCGTGAAACGCCTAGTTGAGCACCGAAGCTTGAAAAACCAAGCTGAAAACCGTTTCTTTCATGGCATGCTAGGTGAAAGTGCAGTGATGCAGAGCCTTTTTCGTATGATCCAAAAAATATCGAAAACGGATGGGCCTGTCTTAATATTGGGAGAAAGTGGTACTGGTAAGGAGCTAGTCGCTAAAGCGATTCATAATGAAAGTCTTAGGAAAAATGGCCCTTTTCTGGCAGTTAATTGCGCAGGTATCCCTAAGGAATTACTGGAAAGTGAATTTTTTGGACATTCAGTTGGCGCTTATACCGGGGCAAATCAATCACGATTAGGTTTGTTAAGGGAGGTCGACGGAGGTACCTTGCTTCTTGATGAAATCGGTGAAATGCCTCTTGAGTTACAAGCTAAATTATTACGTGTATTACAAGAAGGGACCATTCGACCAGTGGGTTCTGATAAGGAAATTAGCGTAGATGTACGTATAGTCACGGCAACTCACCGGGATTTAGAGTCTCGTATCGCAGAGGGGCTGTTTCGACAGGATCTATTCTTTCGGCTAGAAATGTTCACATTATCTGTACCACCACTTCGAGAACGTGGTGATGATCTTACGATTCTTGCCCGACATTTTCTTTCTATTCAGACACAAGCTGGAAAAACTAAAGCGATTCAACTGAGTAACTTAGCCTGGAAAGAACTACTGAATTATGATTTCCCGGGAAATATACGCGAGCTTAAAAATGCGATTGAAAGAGCATCAGTATTC
>NZ_WXWK01000133.1:0-2691 GCF_009904835.1 Vibrio sp. V33_P6A3T137
GAGTTAAAACTTAGGAATAATAAAATGAATCAAACCTATCTAGGTTTGAAAAAATTCATGAATCAAGATCAAAAATATGTATTGTCAACGCTTTCTTACAAAGAGCGTCGTCTTCGTTTAGCTGAAATTGCTAAAGGAATGATGATACAAGGGAAAGCTCTAGATAACTTTCTAAAACAAAAGTTTTCCGATTCGATTCGTTTGAGTATTCATGAGCATCCAATGAATGGAAAAAAGTATTCGTTATATTTATTTGCAGAGCGACAATTTAAAACACCTTGGCATAGCACAGTACTTTTTGATGCAAGCCAAGGTAAAATCATGATTGATACTAAAGAAAATCATCTCAAGCGTACAGGCGTTATTTTACCTATTTTCTATAAGGGTAAAACATGGTGTTATTTACAATTAACTTGCGTTGATCAATCTATGAGCCACGTTGTCAGCCAAATTCGAGCAGAGTTACATCATGAAAAAGCAGGTTTACGTTTAATCAGTCCTACACCTTCTTTATCGGCGTCTGTCTTGAACATTAATGAATTGAGCCAACTGGTTAAAGAGTTTGGTTCGGTGTTATTGCATGGTTTTGCGCCTTTTCATCATCCAGATGATTTTTCGACTTGGTATCTGCAACATCGTTCTGCTGTCATTTGGGGTAATGATAGCGTTGTTGAAAAATTGTCCGGTGAGGCGCTGCAGCAATCTATTGGTTGGCAATTCGCCACTTTATCCGATGCGATGGTTAATAGAACTTATCGATACGATTACGAAGATATTACTCCTCATGAATATGCTCTGTATTGCGCTTATTCAGAAACGCCTGTCCATATGACTACGATAGATGCTGGATTAGCACCCTTAACCTTACGTGGTCAAGAACGTGAGCAACTACGAAAGAGCATGTTATATCCAATAAAGCATCACCAAGACTACGCGGAGCAAGAATTACCACCATTGATTCGTTATTGCCAAGTATCTCGGCAAGATATTTTTCGTTGGCAAGGTCACTCACGTGGTCAAAATTCAACAATACGCTTACCGCAAGTGGATGGGCGATCAAATGGAGAGCCGCTTGAACAGCGTATTGACCATTTATGCACAGAGCCGTCTCTTTGCTTTGAACATACTTTGGTGGCAGGGGATATTCTTTTCGTAAATAACTTAACGACACTGCAAGCGAGCCATTCGTTATCACCGAGCAATCAATGTTGGCGCATTCAATTGCAGCCACCATCGATCAACTCACCATGGCAGCCACACAACCGTATGATACAAAAGGCCGTCAGTGAAGTAGTGTGAAGATAAATTGATGTATGGATAAAAGGCACAACAGCTCATCACACTGGGTGCCTTTTCTGATTTGTTTTACCCGTGATATAGAGGAAAAGGCAGGTATTTATCTCTTCGGTGTAGATGATACCTATGGTCTCGAACCGGTGAACGGTATTTAACTAACAGCCTGGCCAAGAGCAATAAAAAATGGCACGTTAAACAGGACATTGAAAGGAAAAGTAATGCCTAATGCCGCGGTGATCGACATCCCCGCATTGGCTTCGGGCAGACTCTCTTTCATCGCGGCCGGGACAGCAATATACGATGCACTGGCTCCAAGTACCGCCATCAGCGTGATCCCGCCAGCGCTAAACCCAAGTAGCATGCCGAGCCCTGTGCCCGCTAACCCGCCAATCATCGGCATAAAAATAGCAAAGCTGATTAAAAACAGACTGTTATCCCTAAGTGTTGCCAATTGCTGACCGGCAATTAAGCCCATTTTCAGAAGAAATAACGCTAAAATAGCCGAGAAAAGGTCAATAAACAGTGGCGAAAGCTTGTGTACGGTATCTCCCCCTACATAGCCAATGACTAAACTGCCGATCATCAATAGCAGGCTTGGATTGGCGAGGAGTTCTTTTTTAAGAAAGTGACGATTAATCAGCGATACGCTGCCTTTGGCGAGTATTAAACCAACGATGATCGCGGGCATTTCCAATAACACGACAAACAGAGGGAAGTAAGCTTCATACGGGATCTGCTTAGCTTCGAGCAAGGCAACCGCGACGGCATAAGTTGCAACACTGACGGAGCCATAGTGAGCGGCAATCGCTCCAGCATTGATTTTGTCTAACTGACCAAAATACCGCAGTAGCGGATAAGCGATCAGGGGCAGCAACAAACCGAATGCCACCACAATCAAAGCCATCACGAGAAGACTGGCTGCGATATGCGCTTGTAAGGCAATACCGCCTTTAAGGCCTATCGCAATCATCAATATCAGACTAAGGGTTTTATACAGGTTATCTGGGAAAGGAATTTTTGCGCCCAGTAGCTGGCAGACAATACCCAGAATAAAAAAAGCAATCACCGCATCAAGCACCATGTTTAGTGCTCTCCTTGCTTGTTAAGCTGATGGTTGGCATTTTCGTTTTTACAGAACGATTAAACGCGGTTTTAAGCCCTTCAAACGCGGTATAACTTGCTAGCAAAGTAGCACAAACAAGAAAACTAAAAGCGTTATACCCGATGGATAAACCTACATAGTAGAAGGTTACCAGCATCATCACTGTGGTCATTGGCAGTGCCATTGTACGAAATCTCATTACACTCTCCTGCAAATTTTTCAGCATGTTATGCTGTTTTAATAATAGATAAAAATAGATAATAACTAACTTTTATATAGGTAATACTCTATAT
>NZ_WXWK01000065.1:0-2567 GCF_009904835.1 Vibrio sp. V33_P6A3T137
CAGGATATTGAATCGGTTCAGAAATTAATCGATGATATGTTGGAAACCCTATATTCAACTGATAATGGTATAGGTCTAGCTTCAGTTCAAGTGGGTCGTAAAGAAGCGGTTGTTATTATTGATCTTTCAGATAATCGAGATCAGCCATTGATATTGATTAATCCTGAAGTAGTGAGTGGTAGCCACAAAGCTTTAGGTCAAGAGGGATGTCTTTCAGTTCCAGATTATTATGCTGAGGTGGAACGTTATACATCAGTTGTGGTATCGGCGTTAGATCGAACAGGTCAGCGAATCACGATCGAAAGTGATGATTTTCTGGCTATCGTTATGCAGCATGAGATTGATCATCTTTCTGGTAATTTATTCATTGATTATCTTTCACCGTTAAAGCGTCAAATGGCGATGAAAAAGGTGAAAAAGTACGTCAAATCGCACTCTCAACCACGCACATAACAAACGGTTAAAGAGGGATTCGCAACGCTCGGCATTTTTATTATGCGTTGATTTCAGTGGTTATGGTGTTGTGCGGTGATTTGGTAGTTGCGTTGCTCACCCCTTAACCGGGCGTTATATTTTTTTAAGTTCAGCAATCAAAAGGATTCATGATGAACGTGGATAAGGCGAAAAAACGCATATTGAAACGAGTACAAAGAGGTTTCAAAGGTTATCCGCAAATATCTTTAGAGTATTTCGGTAAAACGACAGATTTCGCTACCGAAGTAGTCATTACCTTTTTGTCTGAAGAAAATGCTGAACCGCAAATTCAGCGATTTACGAGTGATAAAGATGTTCGTGAAGATGAAGCCATTCAATCGGTATTGTTGAAAATTATTGAGCGAGCTGAAGCTGCTACGGTTTTAGAAAATCGAGAAGTATCAGTTTGTTAATGGTTTTTAGTTAATCTTAAGCTCTCGGTCACATTAGCGTTGAGAACGAAAATATAACAAACGGTTCAAGAGGGATTCGCAACGCGCAGCATTTTTTGTAATGCGTTGACTTTTGTGGTTTACGGTGTTGTGCGGTGAGTTAGTTGTTGCGTTGCTCACCCCTTAACCGGGCGTTATAACTCTATGGAGAAAGCTAAATGATCAAATACTTTTCTAATCATACGAGCCTTGAAAACCGAGCTCTTCAGATATGGCAAATTTTGATAGGGTTCGCTTACGAACGCAAAATTACTACTTACGGTGAAGTCGCTGATATTCTTGGATATAAGGGAGCGGGGACAATGGATAGACAATTAGGTCATATTCTTCACTTTTGTGCTCAGAACAAACTGCCTCCTTTAAGTGTTTTGGTTGTTAACGCCGAAACAGGCTTGCCTGGTGATGGCTTTGAAACTATCGGAGACTTACACAAAGCTAGAGAAAAGGTATTCAATTATGACTGGTTTGACGTAATACCTCCGACACCAGAGCAGTTTGCGAAAGCATGGGATATCGCAGAGGAAAACAACTTTAGCATCGAGTTATAACAATCTGTTTAAGAGTGATTCGCAACGCGTGGCATTTTTACTGTGCGTTGCGTTTAGTGTTTAAGGTTGTATGCGGCGGCTTCTCTATTGCGTTGCTCACACCTTAACAGGGCGTTAGGCGAAGAGAGTGCGAATGTACGATACAGTGATTTTTGATTACGGTAATACCTTATGTGAAATGGGTAATTTATCTAATTCGTTGAAAGTGGTTCTTGAATCAAAGTGTGCCGAGCAAATTGGTCATTCGATAGAACGGAGCATTAAAGAGCTGTATAGCCCAGATCAAGTTGAGCAACCTAGATGGATTGATATTTGGGAAAAATCATTCAATGAGTACGGTCTTACGTTTGAGCAATCTATTGGTTTGGAGCATTTGAACCATTTTGTAGATAGTGGTCACATGTATAGTTACTCGCTACCATTACTGAGCTCTCTTCAAAAACAAGGAACAAAGTTAATCTTGTTATCTAACGTCACTGGTCCTACGGAAGTTTTTCAGCGTGACTTGAGTGAGAGAGGTTTAGCTAAATATTTCGATAGCGTAATTTGGTCTTCAGAAATTGGTTTTAGGAAACCTAGCCGTCAAGCTTTTGAGATAGCGTTAGAAAGTACAGGAAGTATAAGTTCAAATACGATCATGGTTGGTGATAATGAAATCGCTGATGTATGTGGTGCTGAATTAGTCGGTATATCAACAATGCTGATTTCAGATGTTGAAAGTATAGAAAGTCGAGCTAATCATGTTGTTAATCGCACAAATATTACGCGTGAACTAATTCGCCTAACAAGGCGTTAAAGAGGGATTCGCAACGCGTGGTATTTTCGTTATGCTTTGATTTTATTGGTTTTTAGTGTAATGCGGTGAGTTGGTAGTTGCGTTGCTCACCCCTTAACGCGGCGTTATGCTTTATTGAGCCTCAGCAAAATCAATATATAAATTTTAATGGGAAAACTTAGTCTGATTTAGAAGTTTTCTTATTCTAATTTATTGATATTATGAGTTTATTGTTCTTTTTGGTGGCGATTGAAAGTTGAACGATGCTTGTGTTTTTTCGGCAACTCTGCTCTGATAAATTGTGTTCGCAAAAGGTTC
>NZ_WXWK01000004.1:0-2445 GCF_009904835.1 Vibrio sp. V33_P6A3T137
TAAGTGAATATATAACCCATTGCACCAGGAGACTCAATCAAATGCTGTTGTTTACTAAATTCGAGAAAAGAGTATTCAGAATATCTTATTAAATGACCAAGTGACTTTTCTTCATATTCATTAAAAAAATCAAGCAACTCACCTTGATAGCCATTACTGGCTTTATACACTTCAAAGTGAATATTATTCTCCTTTAAATGAGTAGCTATTTTCAATCTCTTTTCATGTTGATGCTGTAAATTAACTACGTATATATGATCGAAATAATCATTAATTTTATTAGATTGGACGTCTTCGTGATAATAATCATTCAACGATCCATTTTCTCCCATTCGATCCATACATAGCTTAATATTAACTCTTACATTCTCATTTCCGTATTTTTTCTCATATTGTAAATAAAGTTTTAGAGCATTATTATAATCCCCTTGAGTAAATAATTTGTTTGCTTTTTTAAATAACATTATTGATAGCCCTTAAAATCTTACATATAATTGAAAGCTTACTGTTCAGTATCTAGAAAAAGAGTGATAAAGCCATGGATAACAATAAATAGAAAAAGAATAGCTACCCAAATAGGTAGCTATATACAATTAACATTAATATATAAGCAATCTACAGCATAAGCGATACTCAAATGACTTAGCAATAGAGTTAAAAACCTGCGAGCTTCCACAAACACATCTAAAAATATCTCACTATCAGGAAGAGGATCGATCATTGCTTAGTGTTCGTAAAATCAATCGTTATATAATGATGATGGCCTATATTTCACCATCAATAAATAATCACTAAGCCACTTCGGTTTCACTTTCAGCACGTGGTACTTTTACTGTTGGCTGCTGAGAAATCGGCGTATTGTGATCTTTTTTATACACCTGTTCAAAGCAGTAGTTGGTCGCTTCAATGTAACCTTCAACACTACCACAGTCAAAACGCTGACCTTTAAATTTGTAAGCTAACACGCAGCCCGCTTTGGCTTGCTTTAAGAGTGCATCAGTAATTTGAATTTCGCCACCTTTACCAGGCTCGGTTTGCTCAATCAGCTCAAAAATATCTGGTGTTAAGATGTAGCGGCCAATAATCGCGAGATTACTTGGCGCCGTACCTGGGTCGGGTTTTTCGACCATATCATCGACGCGGAACAGATCATCTTTGATCATTTGACCAGCAATCACGCCATATTTATGGGTTTGATCGTCGGGCACCTCTTGCACCGCGACAATGGTGCAGCGAAATTGGTTATACAAAGCCACCATTTGTGCCAGTACCCCTTTGTGTTCATTAACACACAAATCATCAGCTAGCACCACAGCAAACGGCTCATCCCCCACTAACGGACGACCGGTTAAAATCGCATGGCCTAAGCCTTTCATTTCACGCTGGCGAATAAAGGTAAAATTCGCTGAATCAATTAAGCCACGAATATCATCCAGTAGTGCTTCTTTACTGGTGCCCTGAATTTGATGCTCTAATTCATAGTTTTTATCAAAGTGATCCATCAAAGCTTGTTTACCACGGCCTGTTACTACACACATATCTGTCATGCCTGCTTGAATCGCTTCATCAACGCCGTATTCAATCAAAGGTTTATTGACTACCGGCATCATCTCTTTTGGCATCGATTTAGTGGCGGGTAAAAAGCGCGTACCGTAGCCGGCAGCAGGGAATAAGCATTTTTTAATCATTAGGGGGCTCTCCTAGACTGACATTATAAATAAAATTATTAGGGGATTAGTAATAAACTGATAAAGTAAGCAGACTTTTACATACGCAGGGTAGTAATAATACAGCCGTTAGCTTGGATCGATAAAGTAATTAATATTCTCCACAAGAAAACGCGGAGTTACCTTCCGAGGTTTAATCTCAAATACCGCCATACGATCATCAATAATCTCTACTGGTTGAAATAAAGCCTCAACAATGTGGTAATAATCACGCTCAACATAATCATCAAATAACACTAATGTTGGCTTACGAATATTAACACAAGCGGTGAGAAAGCTTGCCACTCGGAAACGACCATCAATCAGAATTAAATCTGGGTGTAATTTATGCTCTTGTAAATAACGCCATGCTCGTTGCGGATAATCAGGCCACAACTTAAATTGGCTATCATCCACTGGGCGTCCCCAAGCTTTGGTTGACCCGATATCAGCATAAATCGGGATAATGGTACCCGGCAATTTTTGCTCTTGATAAGCGCCCATTAATTCAACTAGCCACTTAGGATCTGTTTCTGTGGTCACTACAGTACACCCTTGCTCAGCGGCATATAATGTCGAACCACCAGAGCCATACTCAAGTATCACTTTATGGTTAGCGTAAGCTTTTTTCACATACTCGATACAATCAGGAGTGAAAGTTAACTGAAACTGTCGAAACATAAATATCCCTATTTTAATAACATGTGAATAGATTCATATCGAAATTTCTAACTTAAAA
>NZ_WXWK01000074.1:0-2351 GCF_009904835.1 Vibrio sp. V33_P6A3T137
AGTATATGCTACAGAGAGAAGTTTTTCATTTGATAGCTCATTATTGTTAGGTTCTAATGATGATAATAATCTAAGCAATATCATTGATAATTTATTAAATGAATCATTAGCACAAGAAGGACAGTATAGTGTAGATGTTTATATAAATAATCAATTTCACCGACGTGAATTGGTAAGCATGGTCAATAAAAGGAATGAGGTTATACCTTGTTTTTCAGTTAGTTACTGGAAAGGGTTAGGTGTAAACGATGCATATATATTAACAATAGATGATGAAGACTGTGCAACTGTTCAGGACTTAACTTTTGATCTCAATCGTTCAAATTTAAGACTTTCTTTATTTGTTCCACAAGCTTATATGGTCTCTTTACCTCGAGGTTATATTAACCCTGAGCAATGGGATTTTGGAGAATCTGCATTATTTATCAACTATGATGGAAACTATTTTCATTCCAAACAAACATCTGGTTTAAGTAATAGCGAGAATAGTAGTTTGTTTACTGGTATGCGGATTGGTGGAAACGTTGGTAATTGGCGCTTTCGCAGTCAACTGAGCTACAGCCATACAGACTCAGGATTAAGAACACAAAGTGACTTTAACCATATACGTACTTATGCACAAACAGCATTACCTTCCTGGAAAAGTGAACTTACTTTAGGGCAAACTTTTACTTCAGATACTGTTTTTGATAGCGTAGGTTTTACTGGTGCTGAATTAAAATCAGATATTAGAATGAGGCCTCTTTCTCAACGAGGTTTTGCACCAGTGATCACTGGCGTCGCAAACTCTGTGGCAACAGTCACCGTATCTCAGCAAGGAAGACAAATATACCAGACAACGGTATCACCGGGGCCATTTGAGATTCGAGACCTTTATTCTACTTATTACCAAGGCGATTTAGATGTTTCTATAGAAGAAGCCAGTGGTAGAGTCGCGAATTTTACTGTTCCTTTTAACGCAGTATCTGGATCTATCCGCCCCGGGCAGTTTAACTATAGTGTTTCAGTCGGCCAGCTACGTTTGACAGAAATATCAGATGAGCCCTACTTTATACAAGGTGTCTATGAGAGAGGTATTAGTAATAGTTTAACTACAAATTTCGGGATGCGAGTGTCAGAAAATTATTTTTCATCTGCACTAGGGGCTGTTTTAGGTACCCCAATTGGTGCATTAGGTTTGCGTTCAATATATTCTCATGCTGATATATATGGAAATACATATAGAGGTTGGCGCGCAGGAGCTGATTATTCTATCGGTTTTGACACAGGTACGACCTTAACTTTAGCTGGATATCGATATTCTACATCGGGTTATCGAACATTAAGTGATGTAGTAGCTGCAAATTCACAGAATGATACTAATACATCAATCGTTTTTAGTCAGTCAGAACGATCTCTACTGAGTTTAAATGTCAACCAGTCTTTAGCAAATATGGGGCAACTTTATTTTTCTGGCTCTCACACCAGTTATCGTGGTGAGAAAGATGCAGTTACTCAAGCTCAACTAGGGTACTCTTCTCGTATAGGGAAAGCGACACTGAATCTTAATTATTCTAAGATTTATCAACAGGATAGATCTGGTTCTGATGATGTTGTAAGCCTTGGAATTTCAATTCCTTTAGGGGAAAGTAATTATCCAGCATTAATGTCATTAGGTGTAACACGCAATGACAATATGACAAGTTATCAGGCTGGTTTATCTGGTCAACTTGGTGATTTGGAAAATACAACGTATGGATTGAATTACTCTTTAGATGATGATAATTCGACTTATTCAGTAAGCCTAAATCAGTTAGCAGAAAAAGCTTCTTTTGGAACTACCTATAGCCAAAGTGAAAATTATAAACAGTGGGGAGCAAATATTCGTGGTGGAGCAGTTATACATTCTGGTGGCGTTAACTTAAGCCAAAGTTTGGGAGATTCATTTGCAATAGTAAAGGCGAAAGATGCTAAAGGTGTCGCGATTCGTAACACACGAGGTGCGGCAATTTCAGGTAACGGTTATGGTATTATTAGTAATTTATCGCCTTACAGTATCAACCAAATATCTCTTGATCCTTCAACAATCAGTAATAAAGATGTTGAGCTTGCAGAAACACAGTTTAGATTAATTCCAACTGCGGGAGCAATTTTAAGCTATGATGTTAGTACTCGTTTAGGCAAAGCATTGCTAATTCAGATATCTGGAGAAACATTACCACCATTAGGTGCTGAAATTAAGGATGATGATAATATTAATATTGGCATGGTTTCACAAAGTGGACTTGCCTTTATTCGAGTTTCTAAACCTGTAGGCTCGCTATATGTTCGGTGGGGAGAGTCAGAAGATCAGAAATGTACATTTGACTATG
>NZ_WXWK01000086.1:0-2337 GCF_009904835.1 Vibrio sp. V33_P6A3T137
GATTTGTACTCTAATCATTTATTTACCTTTTGACGTATTCATCACTTGTCTACACGTAGACGAGTGACGAATGCGAAGCACTTGTTGAGTCATCGTATGCAAAACGCTTTTAACAAATACAGCATTGAAACGACCGATTACCATGTCGGTAGAGACAATGTACAAAAATGGGGATTTGATGTTCATAATCCTGTCTTCGGTATTAGTGCCGGATTCATTCTACTGTTTCTTATCTCCATCATCTGGGTCGGTCCGGAGATAGCCAAATCTGCACTCGACACACTTAAAAATGGCATTATTCAACATTTTGATGCCTATTTCATGTGGATAACCAATTTCTTCCTTCTGTTTGCTATGGGATTAATGATCTCCCCTTTAGGTAAAATTCGCCTTGGTGGACGAGACGCAACCCCTGATCATTCCAGAATATCGTGGCTATCGATGCTTTTTGCTGCAGGCATGGGCATCGGTTTATTATTTTGGAGTGTCGCTGAGCCAACCGCTTATTATACCAATTGGTGGGGAACGCCCTTTAATGTCGAGGCTTATACATCAGAAGCAAAATCTCTTGCCATGGGTGCAACGCTATTTCACTGGGGGATTCACGGATGGGCGATTTATGCGATTGTCGCCTTAGCATTAGGTTTTTTCTCTTTTAATAAAGGCCTCCCACTCTCCATTCGTTCCGTGTTTTATCCTATTTTTGGTGACCGTGCATGGGGCTGGCTCGGTCATATTATTGATATTATGGCCGTATTAGCCACTTTATTTGGTTTAGCGACTTCATTAGGCTTAGGCGCTCAGCAAGCCACAAGTGGTATTAACTACGTGTTTGGTACCCAAGGTGGGATCGGGATGCAATTTGCCGTGATTGTCTTTGTGACCTTGATTGCCATCATCTCAGTGGTACGCGGTATCAATGGCGGCGTTAAAGTATTGAGTAATATCAATATGGCTTTTGCTCTCGCTTTATTGATTTTTATTATCAGTGTTAGCTTTAATACCACGCTACAATCGATTCCTGCGACCTTCATGGCTTACGTAAAAAACATTCTTCCCCTAAGTAATCCTCATGGTCGTGATGATGAAATCTGGATGCATGGTTGGACGGTCTTCTACTGGGCTTGGTGGATATCATGGTCACCTTTTGTCGGCATGTTTATTGCGCGGGTATCACGAGGCAGGACGGTACGTGAATTTATTCTTGCGGTGGTATTTATTCCAACCTTACTGATCATCGTTTGGATGTCAGTGTTTGGTGGGATCGCTTTAGAGCAGGTCTCTAACCAAATCGGAGAGCTAGGCACACATGGATTAACCGATATTTCGTTAACATTATTCCATGTCTACGAGCAATTACCGCTCGGTAACGCCTTATCGCTGATCTCGATCGTACTGATCCTGATCTTTTTCATTACTTCAGCCGATTCTGGTTCTCTGGTCATCGATAGTATTACCGCAGGAGGAAAAGTGGATGCTCCGGTATTACAACGTATATTCTGGGCAACGGTCGGTGGTTCAATTGCTGCCGTACTACTTTGGGTTGGGGGTTCAGAGGCGCTACAAGCGCTGCAATCCGGCGTCGTCGCCACAGCTCTGCCTTTTAGCTTTGTATTGCTACTGATGTGTGTAAGCTTAATCAAAGGATTAAGAACCGAGCAAGCGCTTTACTCTTAATCCATCTGATCAAAATAAAAAAGCCAGCCACGATTAATAGGCTGGCTTTTTTCTAATTGGAATATCCGCACTCAATATCATTAAGTTATATAGAGAGATTAATATCGCGGCGATATAAATGAAAAAGTAGAAACAACGGAGACAAAAAAACCAGCATCTAGGCTGGTTACTTAAAAATATGGAGGCGCGTCCCGGAGTCGAACCGAGGTTCACGGATTTGCAATCCGCTGCATGGCCACTCTGCCAACGCGCCTTTGTATCAGTTTCTATTTTGGCTGATGGTGCCCCGGGCCGGACTTGAACCGGCACGACTCGAAAGTCGAGGGATTTTAAATCCCTTGTGTCTACCAATTTCACCACCAGGGCAACGCAAATTGCGGTATGGCAACACCATCTGCTCTTTCGGGCTTTGCCCTGAGAACGAGGCGTACTTTACCGTATTCCTCAGCAAGGTCAATAAAAAAATGTGATTTATCAATCAAGTGATCAATAAATGAACCAAGCGGTATAATAGACAACCGAACCGAACAAAGTTCAAACACCGAGTAGGCTTTATTCTCTAGATTGATGCTTTAAAATAAAAGTAAGATTTCTGCATTACTTGATGATGATGGGGCCAACCACATCATCTCACCCCATCAGCATTGCAGTCTCAATGTA
>NZ_WXWK01000089.1:0-2322 GCF_009904835.1 Vibrio sp. V33_P6A3T137
TTCTAACTATTGCACTATTCATTGAGACTCTGCAATTAATTGTTTGTACTCTTTTACTTGGGCGTTGAATAATTCAATTAATTCGGATTCATTCATAAATATAACGGGCATTTTTATTGTCTCTTCTGTGACTTTTTTAAATCGTGCGTCTTGAGTCACTGATTGAAGCGCTTTGGCTAAAATATCGACTTGATAGTCAGGAGTATTGGCTGGAACGGTAATCACACGGATTGCATGCATACTTACGTCGTAACCGAGTTCTCTTAAGTTAGGTACTTGTGGATAATGGGCAAGCCTTTCATCCGCCAAACTGGCAAGGACTCGCATTAGTCCTGAGTCAGTATAAGCGCTATGTGTGCCGCCACTAAAGGCAAGGTCGGCATCCCCAGAAAGGATTAATGGAGCCATACCCGCTCCTCCGGTCGTTGGCATAATACGTAATGTAATGCCTTCACGCCGCATGATTCGATTGATCACGAATCGATCTTGAATGTTTTGCGACGCATAAACTAAGCCGGGATTAGCTTTGGCATAAGTAATAAACTCGCTCCACGTAGCAAATGGAGTATTAGGACCAGTGACTAAAGCAATTTGATCAAGAGTAATACCAGCCACGTATCGAAAACTGGTTAACTGGTAAGAAGCCGGAGTTGCTAACGGTGCGAAGGTATAAGGCAGAGAAAGTCCAAATTGAAAGGTGTAGCCTTGATCGCGACTGTTTGCCAGCATGGCTGCCGCTGAAGCTCCTCCAGCACCAGGATGGTAAAGAATATTAACGGGTTGGCCGAGTTTTTCGGAAAGAACTTTCGCGAGGACTTGCCCTTGAATATCCGTACTGCCACCTTGATTAAAACCAATCAACATAGTCAGTGGCTGGGTAGGAAAGTTAGATTGAGCAAACGTTGGTACTGTTACTATCAATGTTAATAACAACAGTACTAGGTGAGCTAATTGTTTGGTTTGTCTCATTATCGTGCCACCTATTTTGTTGAATTATTCTAAGTTTAGGAGCGGTTTATGGTTCTGTCTATGGCAAGCGATCATGATAAATTATCAATGGTTAACGATGATGGTTTATTTGCCCATATTGAGTATCGACGTGGTCGGTGATGATTTACTTTACGATGACGGGAGGGGATGGCCAATACATTTTCCAGTATCCCCAAACAACCCAAGCGACGAGTCCTGTAGCGACAAGAAGTTCAAATAAACCAAACAGATGTAGCCAGTACCAGTGTGGGTAAAATTCTGAAAAATAATCGGTTAAACGATGCATCGCGATAGCGCTGATCACCGAAGGAAAAGTAAGCGCAGCAATTGAAGGTTGAAAGGCTAAACGCAATAGTCTGAAATAACAAAGATAAATTAATAGCGTCATGGTGATGGCAATACCCGCTAAAGCACCAGTGAGGATCGGATCCGGGGTAGCAAAATTGACCAGATAGGTGGCGAGAGTAAGGTTAATCGGCGCAGCCATGATCGCTAAGGTTGGACGTGCCCGTCTGGGCAGCATGCCTTCAAAGACTAAGCGATAGAGTACCACTGGTAACATCACAAAATAGATAGCAACACAGACACTAACCAGCGTTTCAGAAAAAACAGTATGGCCAAATTGTGTCCCAGCAAGAGAACTGCTAATCAGACCGACTGGGTAGAGAAACCAACTGGGAACAATATTGGAGATTTTAAAATTCAGGAGCTGAAAGCGAAAAAACAGGACCATCATGGTGATGTGCAACAGTAGGGCTAGAGCCCATATTGGATAAGCAATACTTGGAGAAATAACCGCTAAATAATCACATAAAATTAATAGTGCCATACTCATTGGAGCCATTAAACTGCCGTGTAGAGGATGACGGAGATCATTAATAAATGAAGAATAACTAGTGAGGTATTTACCTAAAACGGGCAGTAATAATAAACTACCAAACAGCGCAAAGTAGGGATGGAAAAGAGCTCCCCAGGTTGGTGAGTAGAGTGTCCAAGCTTGACCTAAACCAATAACGCCCAATGCCAAGGCTGCTTGTGAAGCGGGTACGCTTTGTACATGCAGTAATTTTTTCCAGTGCAATGTTCACTCCATTGAGACACATAACGAGCCATAAAAACAGCGGCGATTCTAGCAAGTTATGTCTAACATGGGTAATCAATCACTAGATGATTATCACAAAATGATCACATTTATAGCTAATGACCATTGGGTAACTCTTGTTGGCGCAGTTTCTCTTTTTTGATGGTTCTGTGCAGCAGCTGGCTGTAAATAGGTTTGCCGCCTAAAAGCTGAGCAAAAATGACTGCGCCGAGACTGGTAATGATTAATGG
>NZ_WXWK01000179.1:0-2236 GCF_009904835.1 Vibrio sp. V33_P6A3T137
GGGTTATTCTTTTGTGGAATAAATTTTAACGCGCGTACTTTTCATAACCAATTGTTTTTATTGCAAATTAATTTAAATTGTTTGTTTTGGTTAATGAGTATTCCATTTTTAGTGGTTATCCTGAATAGAGTTAGATGTGATTTATATCGTAGAACTATCAATAAAAATACATACGATATAGCGGTAATTAATTTGAGAATAAAAATATTAATAACTGGAATTCATGGAGATACGATGAAAACAAAAATAAAGAGCTATTGGATTATTATTGGAATCATGATCACACTAACCGGATGTTTTGAGCGTGATAAACAAGATCCTCTACAAGAAAAAGCACAGCAAATAACTCAAAAAATGACGTTAAGAGAAAAGATTGGTGAAAAACTCATGATGTCTTTTCGTTATTGGTGTGATGACCAAGATGCGCAATGTAGAGATGGATTTATAGAAATCAACGACACTGTTAGCCAGCTCATATCGGATAATCATATTGGCGGTATCATTTTATTTAGTGCTAATTTGACGGATATTGACCAAACCGCTCAGTTAATCTGGGATTTACAAAATTCAACTCATGAGCAGTATCCACTGTCCCTCTTTGTCGCTATCGATCAAGAAGGGGGAAATGTTGTTCGTTTACCAAGGACAAAAGCCACTAACTTGCCGGGTAATATGGCATTAGGTTCTGCTTACTTAAGCAGTGGTGATCTTTCATTGGCTTATGATGCTGGACATATTTTAGCGGCAGAGGTTGGTGCAGTTGGTTTTAATGTTAACTTTGCCCCGGTTGTTGATGTTCAGTCAAACCCTCTCAACCCAGTAATCAATGTTAGAGCTTATGGTGAAGATCCTAAGTTAATTGGATTAATGGCAGGCGAAACGGCAAAAAGCTTTGCTAAAAATAATGTAGTACCTGTTTTTAAGCATTTTCCTGGGCATGGTGATACTCAATCTGACTCACATTACAGCTTGCCAATAGTCAATAAATCAAGGGAAGAAGCGGATGCAACGGACTTATATCCCTATCGATTTGCTATTCAAAACGGTCTTGCACCGGACATGATTATGACTGCGCATATTCAATATCCAGCTTTAGACGGTACGACGGTTGTAAGTAATGTGACTGGGGAAGAGATGATTCTTCCAGCAACACTTTCTAGAGAAATTCAAACCCAGCTGTTACGTAAAGAACTTCAGTACCAGGGAGTAACCATTACTGATGCACTGGACATGAAAGGTATTGCCGATCATTTTTGGCCAGCTGAAGCAGTAATCAAAACCTTTCAAGCTGGGGTAGATATCGCGTTAATGCCTGTGTTAATTCACACTGATCAAGAAAGCCATCAATTAAGTGAGTTAATTGATCAGATTGTACAAGCGGTGCAGTATGGTGATTTGTCAGAACAAGAGATCACTCGTTCAGTTGAAAGAATCGTAAAAACGAAATTGAAATATGGATTAATTAAACAAAATAATCCACCTTCGATTGAGAAGATAAAACAACAAGCTCATCATACGATTGGAAAATCAGAACATAAAATTATCCAGAAGAACATCACAGAGCAGGCGATAACACTGATTCGAAACACGGAGTTTGGTAGTTCAAAGTCACTTCCTATTGCAGAAGAAATGACCAGTAAGGTTCATGTGATTATGCCAAATTATGGGGAGGGAGATAAAGCAAAGACACTAAAAAATGAGTTGATCGAACATGGATTTGAATATGTTTCAGCCAGTTTAATGTCACAGACAACTCAAGATGATGAACAACGAGTTATTGATGAATCAGATATCATTATTATAGGAACGGCATCAACAAAACCCTCACCAGTAGAAAATAATGGTGATGTCAGGTTCGAGCATTATAATCTACAACGTAGTTTGGTTTTTAATGCCAATAATTTTAATGATAATACGGTTATAGATGAATATAAATTCGCTTATGAGTTAATGGAGTACGCATTTAAACGTGGTAAAAACGTTATTCATGTTACTCTTCGGGCTCCCTATGACATTGTTAACTTTGAAAAAGTGTCACACAGTGCTATCGCTACCTATAACTATTATGGTCAAGATAATAATGGAAAAGATCTTGGTTCAAATGTAATGAATGCAGTGGCAAAAATAATTTCAGGTCAGCTAGAGCCTAAAGGGAAACTTCCAGTTAATATTTATCATCAGAATGAAGATGGTTCTTTAGGCGACTTAAGATATAAGATTGGCCATGGATTAACGT
>NZ_WXWK01000022.1:0-2178 GCF_009904835.1 Vibrio sp. V33_P6A3T137
ACTTATCAGTGTACTTAAATGAAGATTATTAATACCTCAATTCCAGACATAAAAATTATTGAGCCGCAGATCTTTGGTGATGAGCGCGGTTTTTTTATGGAAACCTGGAATCAACAAAAATTCGAGCAGCAGGTAACTCAGCAACCGATTTACTTCGTGCAAGATAACCACTCTAAATCCAAACAAGGTATTTTGCGAGGTTTACATTATCAAGTTGAAAACACACAAGGGAAATTGGTTAGAGTCATCTCAGGAGAGGTATTTGATGTTGCGGTTGATATCCGTAAAAACTCACCAACCTTTGGTCAGTGGGTAGGTACTTACTTAACCGCTGAGAACAAACGCCAGTTATGGATACCAGCAGGGTTTGCCCATGGTTTTTATGTTACCAGCCCAGAAGCGGAGTTTGTTTACAAGTGTACAGATTATTACAACCCATCGGCGGAGCGGGCGATAATCTGGAATGATCCTAAGTTAGCGATAGCTTGGCCATTACTTGGTGGTGAGCCGTTACTATCAGAGAAGGATAAAATGGCGCAGCGGTTAGCTGATGCACTGTTGTTATAGCTATTCAGTTGGCGCATATGAGAGTTGTGTTTTCCTAGGACCTAGGTCCTAGAATCTAGAACCTAGAACCTAAAAACCCCTTCCGGCACGTTTAATGCTCCACAGCCTCACCGATATCTTTTCCCAATAGTCGCTTTACCCAGGCGGTGATTCTCCATACGTAGCTCAACATGACAAAGTAAATAGCGAAGCAGGCCATAAAGCTAGAAAACATCAACGCTTCACTGATATTGGCTTTCTCTCCATAAATGCCAAAAGCCGCAAATAAACTGGCTATGCTACAAATAACCAATAATGTTTGATGTGACGTTAACCCTAAGCGCTGAAAGATATGGTGTAAGTGTTCACGATCGGGTTTGAAAGGAGAGTCGCCACGACGAATTCTACGGATCATTATGGCAGCCATATCCATTAATGGTACAGCAATAAGCCACAAAGCCGTCACGGGACGAATTAAAGGTCGGCTCTCGATCTGGCTTACCCCTAAAAGCATCCAAATCACCGTAAAGCCTATCATCATACTCCCCGCATCGCCCATAAAGACCTTGCGCTGTCGACCACAAATACCTAGGTTCATGCAGATATAAGGCAGCATGGTGACAATGATCACTACACATAAGTAAGCAAGACCATGCTGGCTATCAATGTTAAGTAAAAAGGCCAGTGCTCCGAAGGTAACAATGGATAAGCCGCCCAATAGACCATCGATACCATCGACCATATTAAAGGCATTGATCGCCCCGATAACCGCCATAACGGTCACGACAGTTCCAAACCAGCCAAGATAAATATCACCAAAGCCTAATATATTACCAAGATGATGCATTTCTCTCCCAGCAACGTGGATCATGATTAAAGAAAGCAGCACTTGAACGCCAATTCTTACTCGTACACTGAGATCAAATTTATCATCCAGAGCACCAATAAAAGTCAGGGACAGAATCGAAAATAAATACAGCCAGCTGTGTTGGATCATCTGCGGTTGGATGATGAGAACGACGGCTAAAACGACGCTGATGGACAGGCCTCCCACTAAAGGAACTGAGCCTTGATGAAGTTTTCGTGCGTTTGGCTTATCGACGAGGTTGATTAAAAAGGCGAACTTTCGCATCGTAAACAAAACAGCAAAAGAACCTAAAAACAACAAGATAAGATGAATAATCATAGGCAGCCACTGTATGAGTTATAGGTTTTATTGCGTTTATTGTAGAGCAATAATCTGAGCTTAGTTACTAAATCATCGCTCCAGAGCATGATACTGAGCGATCTAGCACATCATGGGGTCATTCTAGACGATAAAAGGAGCAGAACCAAACGATTGCTACTAAACGAATTCCCTCTTCCTACTTGAAGTGTCAGTGGTGTTGGTTATGGGGTGTTAGCTGAGTTTATTCCTCTTAATCATATCTCTACCATGCTCATTGAAAGTCGCTCATTGGCCGCCGATCTGCCACTCCAAGTCGTTTGGCTATCGATTGCCGATAAGGCAGTTTGCGTAACAAATAGTCATTTTTTTTTGATTAGTGAATATAAATAAAGCCAAAAGGCCATCGTTTTTAATAGCAGCGATCTGGTTAATATATAACCCGTAATTGATGGTATGGTAATGAG
>NZ_WXWK01000015.1:0-2138 GCF_009904835.1 Vibrio sp. V33_P6A3T137
CCAATAATATTACCTTGGCTATCAATAATCGGTGACTTCCCTCGTATACCATAACCTAAACTCCCTTCTCGCAAAGAAGTATACGATTCCTTTCTTAATAAAGCTCCCGCATTATCATCACCTTGCATTGGATAACCTATACGATCCGGCTCTGGATGAAATAAGCGAATACCATTTTGATCACCAATAACAATAAAGCTCGAATCAGAATAATGCATGATACGCTCAATCGCCTTGTGAATTTCTGTAATGTTTTTTGTTTCTACTAAAGTAATCAACTCTGGATCACTAGCAATATCTTGAGCTTGTAATAATGCACGAGTACGAACTTGATCATCAATAGAAGACGATAATGCTTGATAGAATCCCCAGGCCATGTAAAGGAATTGAATTAGGAGTAAAAAAGTAAGCAATAAGAATATCTTATTACGAAAGCGTAAATGCATAAAAAAACATCGGTTTCGATTGCTATTTATCTGAATCACGTCCAGATTTTTACGCATTACCTTATACATATTCACTCATATAATTACACAACTTAGGTATTCCACAGCATACCTAAAGACAACAACTTTACTACCAGAAATTAACAAAAAAAAGGGTAAAGTCACAAAATGACTTTACCCTTTGAAATAGTTATCTTAAGCCATGTTTGAAAGGCTTTTATTTCTAAATGCGTTTATTAATGGCCAACAGATTGAAAAAATTGTCACTATCAATAGAAATTGAGTAATTCCTGATTGAACAAAAATACTGAACTCTTGATTAGAGATCCGAAATGCTTGCCTAAACGACTGTTCCATTTGGCTGCCAACAATAACAGCAAGAATCATTGGTGCAGTAGGAATAACCAGTTTGTGCATAATAAACCCAACTATACCTAATAAAATTAAGATATAAAAATCTACCACAGAATTCCCAATGGCATAGCAGCCCACGAAAGCAAGCCCTAAAACGATAGGATATAAAACATTCGCAGGGATAGCGAGCATACGAACTAAAACACCTGCTAATGGAATATTTACAAAAGCCAGAATAATATTCGCGACAAATAAACTTGCGATCAATCCCCACGCTGTTTCTGGATGCTGGGTAAATAAAAGCGGCCCAGGTTGTATTCCTAACATTAATAAGGCCCCCATCATGACTGCCGTCGTACCTGAACCAGGGATACCTAATGAGAGCATAGGAATCATCGCTCCAATGGATGCTGAGTTATTTGCTGATTCAGGAGCGGCTAGGCCTTCTATCGCACCGTTGCCAAATTCATCTTTGTTGGGTGAGAGTTGTTTCTCATTATTATAACAAAGTAACGATGCCATTGTTCCCCCTGCGCCGGGGAGTGCCCCGACAATAAAACCAACAGGGGCACTACGTAAAATGGGCCATTTCGATCTGCGCCAATCCTCTTTACTGATCCAAATCCGTTTAAACTGAGTTTGTGCTTTTTTACTACCATCACCTAAGGTTGTCATGCTTTTCAGCACTTCTCCTAATGCATAAATGCCAATGATCACCACCAAGAAGTCAACACCTGTTTGGAGCTCAAGGGAACCAAAAGTAAAACGACTTAATCCGGATTGAGCATCAATGCCGATTGTTGCAATCGCTAACCCTATTGCCATAGAGAAGAAACCTTTCAGCATATTGCCTTTAGACATAGAAACCGTCATCGAAAGGGCGGCTAGCATTAACATAAAATATTCTGCTGGACCAAATCTAATCGCAAAGTTGGCTACAGGCTCAGCAAGAAAGGTCATGAGCACCGCAGCGATAGTACCTCCGATCAATGATGCGATTGCTGAGATAGCAAGTGCGGCTTCTGCACGCCCTTTCATTGCCATCGGATAACCATCGAAGGTTGCCGCCAAGGCAGCACCGTCTCCGGGTGTATTGATTAAAATCGAGCTACGGGAACCACCAAACATCGCCCCCATATAGATCCCTGTCATCGTAATTAATGATGCCGTAGGCCCCATGGCATAAGTCATGGGCAATAGAACGGCAACGCCCGTCGCCGGACCAAGACCCGGTAGCATGCCGATAATCGTTCCCATGATCCCACCAAGTGTTATCAGTAGAAGATAATAAGGCTGTAAAGCAAGCCCAAAGCCATTAAAAAGATTCGTAAATAGGTC
>NZ_WXWK01000174.1:0-47373 GCF_009904835.1 Vibrio sp. V33_P6A3T137
GTTATTTTCTTGGCGGCGTGTTTTGAAAAACCTTTAGATTTTTTTTTGCTTTTCTTTAAAAAAACTCACTTTGTGGTTAAAAACACACCAAACTAGGAAAAATAACAAAAATAGCGTTTTTTTTACTCAAGCTTTTAAATGACCTGTCGATAACGATCGTTTTTTTTAATTATTCAGTAAAGACAATGCAAGATGAGGCTGCTTTTTCGCTTGGCTAAGAATAGATGTGCTGACTTGTTGCAGTATTTGCTGTTTAACCATTTGAGTAGTTTCTTTAGCAAAATCAGTATCTTTAATCCGACTATTTGAAGCAGCCAAGTGCTCATGCATATTATCAAGATTATTAATGGCATGATAAAAACGATTTTGGAGAGCACCTAATTCAGCCCGATGGCTATCGACATACTGTAATGCGGTATCAATCACAGCGACAGCACTTTGCGCACCACCAACAGAAGTGATATCAAGATCATTAACAGTTTCATATTTTCCAAAGGTAAGCTGTAACTGGTCAGCCAAACCACCTGAAAAATAAGGCTGGCCGTGAATAAAATGACTATGTTGATTTTCGAAATAAATCTGTAATTGTCCGTTTTCGTTAACTGAGGCGGACAGTTTATCGGTTTGACCATTAATATAAGTGGCTAAAGACTCGATGTTATCACCGACTTTAGCCTGAATATCGACAGTTTCTGTTATGCCTGCGCGATTCATAAACGAAATAGAAAGCTGATGATTACCTTGTTCAACTTGCCAATCGGGATCTTTAGGAAGAGAAACATATTTAAAGCCACCCATTAGCAACTGGTCACTCCGCATCGATTTCAAACCGACTTGTACCGCCTCTCCAGAGGCCGCACCAATCTGAAAAGAAGCCGAACCAAAACGTCCATTGAGTAATTTTCGCCCAGCAAAAGAGGTGGTTTCTGCAATTCGGTTTATTTCATCATTCAAAGCACTCATTTCTTCTTGTAGTGCTTGTCGCTCAGCTTGGCTATTCGAGCCATTCGCTGACTGTAAGGAGAGATCGCGCATTCGCTGCAAAAGGGTTGTGGTCTCTTGCATCCCACCTTCTGCGGTTTGCATGATCGAAATACCGTCATTCGCATTACGCGCTGCGACGCCTAAACCTCGCATCTGTGTTTCTAATCGATTGGAGATTTGCAACCCAGCGACATCATCTTTCGCTCGATTAATTCGTTTACCGGAAGACAATCGATCCAGTGATTGCTGAAGGGCTACTGACGCTTGATTAAGATGGCGCTGAGCGACTAAAGCCGAAACATTGGTGTTGACCGAAAGAGACATGCTGTTTTATCAAATTGCTCTGTGAACAAATACTTAACTAGCATATCGGCAAAATGAACAGAATCTTGAGTCATGATACCGATCATCATTGATGATCGGTAATGAAATAAGAAGAGCGCCCGACAAGATAGATTTGGGTACGTAATCAATAACCGTTTAACTCAACGGGCCAGCAGAATCAAAGCACGCTTTAACTCGACGACTACGTATCAAGTAAAAACCAAACCACAGTAAGATGAGCAGCGTCAATGCATTAGCCCACTGGAATGCGCCATGATCTAAATAAACATGATAAACCGTTTGTACTAATTGGATAATCAGTACACAAAGAGTCATGGCGCGTCCTAAACGGAAACCGGCGATAAGTAAACGTCGCTGCTCTTGTCTAAGGTGAATAAGCCACATCAATAGTAAGCTAGGTAAACCAGTCATTAACCCTAAGTACAGCATATCGTGATCGGGATACACAAAACTCAGAATGGTTGAACCATGTTCTCGGCTTACTCCTGCCACCACAAAAACGACCCAAGCGCGAGCTAAAAACAACCAGCCCAACCAGAGCCATAACGAAGCATTAAGGTAACCATAGCGGTCATAGTGTTCGATCGGATATCGCATAATACATCATAAATTCATACTATTATGCCTGCTACTTTAACGTAATCCTGACTCATCGCCTATGCCTTAACAACTCAAGTTTTAACCTTACTCGTCCTCAGTTGAGGAAATGAATCAAGGCATGTTAATCTGATCAATATTGAAAAGGGGTTATTAATGAAACAGACCATTATTCCGTCACCACAAACTCAGCAAGAAGCACAAGCCATTGCTAAAGCCTCACAAAAACCGGGCCAAACGAAAGAACAAACCAAGTTAATTGCGCAAGGTATAGAAAAAGGTATCGCACTCTATAAGAAACAACAAAAAGAGAAAAGCCGTCAGGCCGATAGAGCCAAAAAAAAGTCTCAGCAATTAAGGCATACGGCAGAGAATACGACGAAAGAAGTCATGCCACTCTCTGCCAAACCCAGCGCAAAATCAAAGCCATGGTTACCATGGGGACTGTTAATCATCAGTTGGATGGGGTTTATTGTTTATCTCTCAACAAAAGCCAGTTGATAAAAAAGCCAGCATAGACTGGCTTAAGCATGAAATCCAAGGCTTGCTGCAATCGCCGCTTTACGTTGGATGACCCATTGACTATCAAACGGTCCCCAATCCGATAACCGATAATAGCCATCATTATGACGACGTCCATCTTGAACAAAGCTGAGCTCAATTCCGATCCCCGGCATCGCTTTGATCACATCCTGAATGGTGCGACGCGGCCATCCGGTTTTTTCAATCAACTTAGGGACATTTGGCCGTTCAAGGCTTTCAACTAATAAGGCGAGATACAAACGCCTTGCAAAAACAGGACTCAATTCCATTGATACCTCCTAAATGGTGCAGAGCACATTATTTCTGTTTTGTCAGTTAAGATGTTGCGTTCGATCAATAACAAGCCAATCGGTGGTGCTACCGAACCGCTTTCTTATCCTTAACCTGTCATCCGTATGTTTTTTGTACATGCACAGCCAAATCATCTTAACAATAGCAAACCGCCAAATAGGGTTTTTTGTCACCGCTTACGCTTCCTGTTAGGATTTAGACACTGAATTCACCCCTATTGTTAACGGGCCAATAATCACAATAAATTGGCACCAGAGCGAGGAAAAGGAATCTTATGCTTATTACTCTTTACGGCATCCCCAACTGTGACACCATCAAAAAAGCGCGAAAATGGTTAGACGCCAAAGGGGTCGAATATCAATTTCATGATTACCGAAAAGATGGTATTACTGCTGAGTTAGTGAATGAGTTTTTTCAAGCACTCGGTTGGCAGAATGTGATCAATAAACGGGGAACGACTTATCGCCAATTGAGCCCACAGCAAAAAGAGAACCTCAATGAAACGACCGCTCTCCCTTTGTTGCTTGACCAACCTGCGATGATTAAACGCCCTATTTTACGTATCGAGAAGTTACTCTATGTCGGTTTTAGTACCGATGATTACGCTACTCTTTTTCCATCACCACAAGGACAATAAGGATGATAGATAGCCCCGTACTCGCGCTGGCAAAAGATTTGATCAGTCGCGAATCCGTCACCCCAAATGATGCAGGTTGCCAACAGGTGATGATTGAACGCCTTACCGCGCTGGGCTTTAATATTGAGCCGATGATCTTCGAAGATACGACCAACTTTTGGGCTCGTAAAGGAACCGAAGGTCCTTTGTTTGTGTTTGCAGGTCATACCGATGTAGTCCCAGCAGGACCTCTTTTTCAGTGGCACACACCGCCCTTTGAACCAACCGTCATTGATGGCTATCTGCATGGTCGTGGTGCCGCGGATATGAAAGGCTCATTAGCTTGCATGATAGTGGCGGTGGAACGCTTTTTAGCGAAACATCCCAATCACAAGGGGTCCATCGGTTTTTTAATTACCTCTGATGAAGAAGGCCCTTTTATTAACGGGACCACTAAAGTGGTTGATACGTTAATGGCTCGCAATGAGCTGATTGATATGTGCATTGTCGGCGAACCTTCTAGTACCTTAAAGGTCGGCGATGTTGTTAAAAATGGGCGTCGTGGTTCGATCACCGGTGATCTGACCATTAAAGGAACACAAGGCCATGTTGCTTACCCTCATTTAGCCAATAACCCCGTACATCAAGCGCTACCCGCTTTAGCGGAACTCGCGGCAACCACGTGGGATAACGGCAATGCTTACTTTCCGCCAACTAGCTTCCAAATCCCGAACTTGCAAGCAGGAACGGGCGCGTCAAATGTGATACCTGGCGAATTTAGCGTGCAATTTAATTTCCGATTTAGTACCGAATTGACCGAGCAAGAGATCAAACGCCGCGTTCACTCGGTATTGGATGCTCATGGTTTAGACTATGAGCTAAAATGGACATTGAGTGGCGATCCTTTTCTGACTGATGCCGGCTCGCTACTTGATGCGGTTGTTTGCGCCGTCCAAGAGGTCAATCATCAACAGCCCCAGTTATTAACCACTGGAGGCACTTCTGATGGCCGCTTTATTGCTAAAATGGGCGCACAGGTCGTCGAGTTAGGACCTGTCAATGCCACCATTCATAAAGTCAATGAATGTGTCAGCATCGCAGATTTAGAAAAACTCACGGACATGTATCAAAACGTGCTGGAGCACCTTTTCGGCCAATGATGTCACCTGAACAATTAACCGGAAAAACCGACGATCACCTCAATGCGGTGATCGTCGGCCAAAAAAACTTTTGGGTTCACCCAGAGGTAAGCCAAGATCTGCTTGCTTTAAAACAAGCGGCCGATTCAGCTGGATTTAATTTTAATATCGCCAGCGGCTTTCGATCTTTTGCACGTCAGCAGAGTATATGGAATCGTAAAATGAGTGGCGAACTCGCGATCTTAGATGAAGCAAGTCAGCCTATTGATACCGCTCATTACTCAGAAGAACAACGAGTATGGGCTATTTTACGTTGGTCAGCGTTACCTGGCGCAAGTCGCCATCACTGGGGAACCGATTTTGACGTTTTTGATCGTCATGGATTACCAGCCGGAGAGTCATTACAGCTAGAGCCTTGGGAATATTTGCAGGCTCATCAACACCCTTTCTATTTATGGTTAAAAGCACATATCGAACCGTTTGGATTTTTTTTCCCTTACCAACAGAATGGTATCGGGGTCGCCTTTGAACCTTGGCATATTAGTCACCGACTGACCGCTGAAAGGTGCTTAACACAATTAACCCTTGACGTACTCGCCGAACAATTAGCACCAGAACAGCTATTAGGCAAACAAACCGTATTACAAAACCTAGAGACGATCTACAATCAGTACATCATCAATATTGCATAGGCAGGACGGATATGGACTTTTTATTCAACCCATGGGTGATTTCAATTGCTGCCATGAGCCTGATTATTGGTAATTTAGCGGCGCTCAAATACCTATCCAAAATCAAATTCCAACCCATGAGCAAAAAAAAGGACTTTGAAAAGCTCAGCGAGCTAGACAAAAAACTGCAATCGATGACTGCCGAACTTGATTCCTCAGAACCGACGCCATCAGAGCAGGAAACAGAAAAAAAAGAACAAGCTAAAAAAGAGAGGGATACTGATCATTAGTATCCCTCATCGCTATAGTTGGTTACTTAGTATCAAACTATTTCTCTGCAATCGCAGCCAGTACCGGAGCCATCTCTTTCAGTAGCTCTTCCTCAACAGGTTTACCTGCCGAGTTGGTTACGTTGACTGACGTTCGGTTGCCTAAATCACCAAATAAGAAGGTATAAGTGCCCGCTCTTAGATTCATTGGCTTGACACCAATGTGATTCCAAAATTGATCATCGGGGGACGCGTACTTCGCTTTGATGGTGCCCTGTGACTGATTACGCTCTTCAATAGTAAAGCCCATCTCAGGTAATAAAGTCGGTAAACGCTGCCATAACACATCATAAGGCGTACGAGCAATGATCACCGGTAAACCACTACGGTCGGAGCCCATCGTGATGGGTATCTGCTTGACTAATTCTTGCGCTCGACGCGTCGCTTCTTCTCGTACTTGCTGATCATAACGGCTGGTGACTAAATTAGTCATAAAAGCGTTATAACGTTCTTTATTGCTTGCGGTCACCGGCATTGACTTGCCATCTTCCCGCCAATCTATCAGGGAAATTTTAAAACCAAAGCGATTATTAGCCTCAACGCGAGTTAACTCATAGCGGCTACCAAGCGTGGTGTCCTCATCTTCAGAAACCCAATTAATCCAACTGGTTTCGACACGATTATCGCTCTGCTCTACCGCGCCAATGCCTCGCTCTTCCATCATGGTTAATGCCGTTTGCCATACTCTATCGGCTTCATCTTGACGAATCATCCACAACGTCACTTCACCATTTTGTCGTTCTGCACGAGCGCCAGGAATTAACTCAAGAATTTGTTGAGGTGGACGAATATCCACTTTCCGGCCAATTTTTCCAGGAAATTGTCCTTCGGGAATCGTATAGTTAGGGTAAAACTGAGGTACCGCACCTTCAGGTAATACCCAAGGCGTTAATGGTTTGGTCTCTAAGTAGGCAAAATCATTTTTTGCTTGACGCCGCTGTGCCGGACTACTTGAACAAGCACTCAACACCAATACAGCCAGCGAACCAACAACCAGCTGGTGGGATAACTTCATTGAAACTCCTAAGTTGCTGAGAAGAGACTCAGCCGTAAAACGTTATAGAATACAAGCTTCTGTCATAGCTTGGGCAACGAACGGGCGAGCAGATTCTGAAAGCTCAGTCAAAGGCAAACGTAAATGACCGTGTGCAATTAAACCCAATTTATGGGCGGCCCACTTCACCGGAATGGGGCTAGACTCAACAAATAACCCCTTATGAAGAGGCATTAAACGTTGATTGATGACCTCCGCTTCCGCAAACTGACCGGAAAGCGCAAGTGACATCATTTGAGCCATATCTGCAGCGGCAATATTATTGGTAACCGAGATAACTCCTTTACCACCCAGTTTAACAAACTCAAGCCCAGTCGCGTCATCGCCACTCAGCAAAATAAACTGGTCACCGCACAACTCACGATGCAACGCAATACGACTTAAATCACCCGTTGCGTCTTTGAGTGCAACAATATTTTTTAGTTCCGCTAAACGAGCAACCGTTTCTGGTTTTAAGTCAACAGCCGTTCGGCTCGGCACGTTATAAAGAATAACCGGAATATCCGTTTCTTGACTGATCGCTTTATAGTGCTGAAATAGCCCCTCTTGAGTCGGCTTATTATAATAAGGAGTGACACTCAGATAACCCGCGATTCCAGTATTATTCAGTAAACGACTAAACGTCACGGATTCATGAGTCGCATTGGCACCGGTTCCAGCAATGACTGGTATACGCCCAGCAGAAAACTCGACCGTTTTCGCCACGACTTTGACATGTTCTTCTACCGAAAGGGTCGATGACTCACCAGTAGTACCCACAGAAACAATCGCGTCGGTTCCTGCTGCGACATGATAATCGACTAATTTTTGTAAACTAACGTAGTCTACTTCACCGTCATGGTCGAAAGGCGTAATTAACGCGACGATACTTCCTGAAAACATGTCTATCTCCCTAAATTGATAACTTTTGCATGGTACTGCATGGCACTTAAAAAACACAAGGGGGGAAATCTGCTTAAATGACACCTAACCGTGAATATTTATCAAATCTTATACCAGCGCCACTGAACCTTACTTGATCTTAGTTGGGTTATATACCTAAACGACTTAGCGTTGCAAGTGGGCGGTCAATGAATGATCTCTATACGCAAAGCAAACGATATGGTTATGGCTAAGCAAACGTCGAGAATGCCATGACAGCGTCGGATAGGCATGATCTACACCGGTTTCACCTACTTGTTGTCAAACTTAAGTAAGAAGGTTATCAGCCATGATTGACTCATGATCATTCACCGGATGTACGATTTTTATATCGCTTATTAACTGTGTTAACATCAATGAAAACATTCAACTCAAGTGGCCTTATGATTCAACATCTCGTGATAACCGCTATAGGCTCTGACCGTGCGGGTATTTGTAACCAAGTTATCCAGCTGGTGACTCAAGCTGGTGGTAATATTATTGATAGCCGGATTGCTTTATTTGGCAATGAATTTACTTTAATTATGTTGGTCTCTGGCAATACAAATAGTATTACTCGTATCGAAAGCACCCTTCCGTTGCTCGGACAACAACACGATCTTATCACAATGATGAAACGAACCTCTCCGCATCATCAGCCACATTATGCTTATAGCGTTGAAGTGTATGTCGAATCTGACGATAAACTTGGCTTAACTGAAAAATTCACTCATTTTTTTGCCGAACGGCATATCGGCATGGCTTCATTGAGTGCACAAACGATTCACAAATCAAAGCTCAGCACAGAGCATGACCAATTTCATATCGCGATTACTGCTCAAGTCAATGCCGACTATAATCTTATGCAATTACAAGAAGAGTTTGCTGCACTCTGTCATCAACTGGCTGTACGTGGCTCGCTCAATTTCATAAAAAACAGTCAATAAAAGGAAAAGAATCACCATGACTCCTCTACACGTAGGTTCAACGGCACCGACGCTGACTCGCCTTGATCAACACGGTAATCCCATCTCACTGGCTGACTTTGCAGGAAAAAAAGTACTGCTGTATTTTTATCCAAAAGCCATGACTCCAGGTTGTACCGTACAAGCGCAAGGTTTACGTGATATTCAAGCAGAACTTGCCGCACACAATGTGGTGGTACTTGGTGTCAGCGTTGACCCTGTGGCTCGGTTAGGTAAGTTTATCGAGCGTGATAAGCTTAACTTCACGTTATTATCCGATGAAGATCATCAGTTAGCGGATCAATTTGGCGTTTGGGGGGAGAAAAAATTCACCCTTAGAAAATTTTCATGACAATAAACCTTGATAATTTTTTATGACAAATCTATCTTTGATATGTGGGTAACATATTGAGGGTTGTTTTGTGATAGAAACGCATGAAGACAAATGTTTTGATATTTATGATGACTACCAACTGCTTTCCGTCGAGGTAGATACATTAGCAAAGCTACAAATTTCAGCGAGTATCGATACTGAATCTGGAGAAGTGACGCACTCACCCTACCTTTCCCCTTCCAATCTGGAATCCCGCCTGAAGAAAACCGATATCATCATTGCACCTGATGGGACGGTTGTTTACCCACAGTCCCTATACCTAGTGTCTAAATTGCGTGGTGAAGGGAAAGTCAAAGACACTGGGTCGATTGCAAAAAGCTTATTAGCTTTTACTCGTTATTTAGATTCCACTCACTATTCTCAAGTTGATGAAGATGGTAATGAAATACCACCTGAATATCTAACTTATAAAACCCTATCGAAGTATGAAGAAGAAGGTGCGCCTTGGCGATTTGCGGAGTTTCTACTTAAGAACTGCAATAATATTGAAGGTGCTAATGGCGATGAAGCTTTTAGTTTATCTACCGCTAGAAGTTATATGAGTGCCGTTATTGGATTCTATAGGTGGATGCAAAAGTACGGCTACATCAAAAATGACGATCAGAATGTTGTTACCCACTACACAACCGGAACAGTGCATCAAGAGTTAAATCAGCACGATATGTTGGCTCACACAAAGTCAGGTTCTAAACGAACTTATGAAACGTCTAATCTCATGAAGATGTTTCCAAAAAAAGAAAACACTCCCGCACATAAAAAGCTAAAGCCTATGCACCCAGAGCACAAGGCTTTATTTAATGAACATATCAATTCACTCCCAAAGGCGACAGGATTAATCTTTCTGCTATGTGTCGAGGCTGGGCTAAGAATTGACGAAGCTATTCACTTCCCCGCTCACGATATAGGAAAGGCTGACTACAGTAATTTAGATGCAGTACCAGTCAAAATCACTCACACAAAAGGTAGTAAGCCTCGAACCGTAGACATTCCCATTGAGCTTTACGAAGAGCTAGAGATATACAAGGAAAGTAACGCACGACTTACGAACCTAAACAAACGCAATGAACTTGTTCAGTCGGGTGAGGTATTAGATACCGTTGAATATCTATTTATTTCAAATAAAGGGACTCCCTACTCAAGCAACACCCTAGAAACACACTTTTCAAACCTTCGAAAACAAATACGTGAAGTAGACTCTTCTTGGTATTACAGGATTCATGATTTGCGCTCTACCTTTGCAACTCATTGGCTTTGGAGTGAGTCCTATAAGAGGCAAGTTTCCTACGACTATCTGATGGGTGAACTAGCTATGCTAATGGGTCATTCAAGTACATCAACAACGGAAAAGTATATTAAGTTCATGAATAAACTTGATGACCAGTTAAGAGTCGCAATGAGTAAAAACAACAAGATTAATGGGGGGTGGTAGCATGGCAAAAAGCCCTTTAGCAAAAAATTCACAGACTGCCAAGTACATTAGAAATAGTAAAAATGTGATTCCGTTACACCTGACTATCCCTTATAAAAATATCAAAAATAGAACAATAACAGAGTTTGATGTATCGCATTTACTCCACCTCGGCGCCAATAGCAATAACGAAAAAATTCAAAACAGAACACCTTACTTGAGAAGCTTTTGTAAAAAAGCCAAACAGTACATTAAACAAGGGAAATCAGCGACTAGTGTTACGAGTTATTATGATAGCTTACGTAGTTTGATTCTTTTTTGTGATGCTGTAAACGTGCCCCCCTTTTCCAAAGCAGGCTATTTAAAGTTCGCGGGAAATGATGGCGAGTTAAGACATCGTATGAAAATGTACTGTCCATCCAAAAAACTCTGGGAAAGGAGCCACAATGCTGAACTTGGTATTAAGGAGTCCACTGCGAGTGCTATTATGTCCTCCCTTCGCACAGCCCTTAAATGGTGTGGGTTACCCATTAATTCCTGGGGGACCCTGCATCGAGGATTTAGTGGTGGAGAAAAAATGCCATACAAAGGCTATTCCGACTCCGAAGAAAAGATACTAATCAGCCGATTAAGTGAGTTATTTTTCACCTTAGCCCCACAACTCATTGCTGTAAAAAAAGAAAATCTAAAACTGCCTGACATACTACCTGTCATTGTTGACTTGGGTAGCCACCAAGAAGTCATTTCGATTCAAACCCATCTAAAAACACAGGACCAAAACGTCATATCTGTAAGACCATCCTCTGCGTTTAACATGGTGATGGGAGCAGCTTACCACCTAATGTGTTTTTTCAGTTCACTGAACGATAGCGACGTAAAGGGCATTGCTCATCCACTTACGATACATACTGATGAACGAGATAAAAGTTTACAAGTGGTCAAAGTATCGAGCTTTAAAGCACGCGCGAACAAAGAGATAGACGCTATTTTAACCAATCAGAGCTTCGATGTTGATAAGCGCGATGGTGTAAATTTTATTACGACCCTTGAGACACTTTCAGCGCTGTACGGTGGTAACGAAGAAGGCTCAGAGTTAATCTTCACCCTCAATAGTCAGGGGGAGAAAAGCGACACATTTAATTTAGGAGAACTGAATAAACATCTAATGGTGGAATTAAACCTACTCGCACCTACTCGAAAATCCAATCTCCCATGGTTTAAAGAGCTATTTTATAGCTACCGAAACCAACGTGTTATCCAGCTAAAAACAGAGACCAATGAGCTTGGTCGAGTCATTGTAAGTAAAGTGACGCGCCCATGCTCAAAAACGGGAGCCACAAGAGGTGCAACCTCTGCTGCCTACTGCATTTTATCGTGTTACACAGACTTACCACTCAAAGGCGTCCTTCTGCCACTTTCCTACTCAAAGAAAGATTCCGATGGAAACATCCATGTTTCACTCAAATACAGAGATAACTCGATTCATGAATTCTCTATCCCAGCTGCAGATAAGACGTTAATCCAAGATATCGAGCAATTCGCCACAGATTTAGCAGATAAACAAAAACATAGAAATAACGAACGATTACTACTTAAACGAGGTAATGCTCACCAAGCCCCTAAGGATTGGGATGGAATTAGTCCTATAACATCAAACCTAATGAGAACCTGGTCAATTGACCCCAATGAATACTTCATTTCACTTCAATCAAGCCGCTGGAGAGAAATGACCAGCAACCAGGTGTACTCTGAGAATGGTAAAGAGGGTGTTCAAAACCTCCTTCAAAATCTTCTTCAAACCATTGATAAACATTATGTCAATGGTGACCCGAAACTTAATAAACTTATTATATCACAAGCCATGCAAGTCATGGAGCAATTGGGGGAAGACACGAATTTAGAGCAAGTAAGAGCAAAGGTTGTAGCCAAGCTTGGCATAAAAATGCTGGCATACGATGAATGGAAAAAGAAACAAGAGAATGAAAGAGCTAAAACCAACCCAAATGGTATTCATTGTAATGGACAGCAAAGCATCCCAGGCGGTAAAAACTCCCAGCGTGAAACCAACAAAGCAATCGGCTTTACACTACCCTGCACCGAGTACGATATGTGCCATAAATGTCAATCAGCCAAAGCCGTTGATGAAGTTCAGTCTATATATAAACTTATCTCTTTCATTGATGTACTAAAGGAAGCCCTCGACCGGTACCCCACAACAACAGAGGAAATTAATGAAAGGATAGCTGCTTTTGAGTTCACTCTGGACGGAGCAAGTACAGATGTGTACGAAAATGCCATGAAGCTATTTAACAAAAAAGGTCGTCATCCACGGATATCTATTGACCACGCCATTTTGGCTTTATATCGCTAATTAGGAGCCAACCATGATAAAACTACCTGAGCATGACATTGACCGACAAAATGCTATTATAAATGCGCAAAATGAAGTCGGAAGCTACACAAATTACCTGAATGATGTATTAAGGCCTGCGATTGAGTCGGGTGATTGGGATAAATTTGAAACGCTAGATATTGGCTTTAGCATCACTGGCAAATCGCTAGGCAAAATTGGTGATAGTGATGCATGGAAAAAGCTGCAACCTTTCTTTGAACCTATTATTACAAAACCGCACACATTAGACTTTTCCTTTGAAAACAAAGTCATGGAGCGCAACCTAAGAAATGAATTAATGGCGCTTGCTTTGAATATGATGTGGCTTTCTCCCAAAGACTACTCTTTTGCGTCCATTCACGGCACCATCAACACGTTAAAAAAGCTAGTTCAACCTATTTTGAGTGAAGGCTACAACAGCTTTGAGTTTTTGAGTTTTGACAGATTAGAGTCTTGGGTTCAGAGCGATTTTACCGATATAGATTTTGAAAGAGAACAGATTTACGTAGCACTCAATAAACTGTACTCGGAAAAAAAAGTTCTACCGTTTAACGTAGCCCTTTCGAAAAAGCTAACCGCATCTGATTTTGGCTTAACCATTAAAGAACCTGAGCAATATTCGGTTATCCCACTGCGACTGTATTGTTTGGGACTGCAAAAATCCGAAGAATTAGTTAACGAGCTATACCCAAACCGTGACCAATTAGGCAAACTATCTGATTACATTACCACCTACTTTGATAAAGTCTATCAAGAGTACGCTAAATACCTTGCCAGCGATAAGTCAAGGTTAAAAAATGGCAAATATAAGTGGTACTTAGGTAAAACGAATAAAGGTGATAAAGAAGGAGCAATAGCCTTTCAAGAAGCTTTTCTCGCGTTGAATCCCCCATCAGAAACAGCAATCCTTGAGTTGATCTACAAACACAAGCCAAAAGTAAAAAGTGATTACATCGACGAATTTCATCCTGATAGAACATTAAAGATTGGCAGTAGGATCGTGACGGGTCTTGCTGAGGCTCAATCACTTTTCAAACAGCTCAACGGTGGTTGCCTCTGGGCGCTAATGTCTCGAACTGGCATGCGGGCTGATGAAATCTTTCACCTGCATACCGCGAATGGATATTCAGAAGAAACCATATCCAAACAAACCATTCATATTATTCATGCAGACCTTTCAAAGACCACTAAAGGCTCTCAGTCAAAACAAGATGAGTTTGTTACTACAGAGGTTGGAAAAAAGGCTTACGAGATACTTCAGGCTTTACATGAAACACTAAGAAAACGTCATCCAGATAGCCAAGCATTTTTCCATAAGGTCATAGGAAACTTTGGTGCTATAACTAAAGACCAACTCGGTAAACATATTTCGGCTTGGTTCGAAAACACACTCGGGGAAAAACTTACACTAACCAATAACGATGTAATTGATTTAAAGGTTTCCGACCCTAACCTTTCGTTTCGTGTGGGTGATGATTATGAATTCACAGGACATCAGCTCCGCCGCTCATTTGCTTACTACCTAATTGGTTATGAACTTTGTGCTTTTCCACAACTTAAACAACAGTTCAGCCATGTATCTATGGCGATGACAAGGCACTACGCAAGAAACGCCAGTAAATTCCAGAAAATCAGAAAACAAAAGCAAAACCTAGCCAACACAATCGATGAAGAAAGAATTGATCAACAAGCCCATGTCTATCTAAAAATCTACAAAAAACTCGCTAACAAAGAACGTGTCGCAGGCGGAAAGGGTAAGGAGTTCGCAAGAAACATGATTAAAGTTGAGCACAATCTCTTTAAGGATAAAGTAGATAACGACATGCTATCGCTCAACTACTGGAAAAAACAAATTCGAGAGCAAAAGCGCCACATACATGCCGTAGCTCCTGGCATTTACTGTACCTCAACCAGATGTTCTCTACGAACACAAGTGAACCTCTGGGAATGTGTTGACTGTAAGAACGATTATATTGTCGATGCTGTTTTTGCCGAGGCTAAGCGCAAAGAAGCCGAAATTCATATGCTATGGGACATTGAGCATGATGAATTAACGCCTCAATCGGCATCAGAAGCATATATCAAAATCATGGCTGCTGAGCGCATTATGAAGGACCTAGAACTCAGATATGAGCCAGTTGAAATACCGCAAGAAGTTCAAGACCTGCTAATACCATATGGAGTGACTGCGTAATGACACAAGCCACTAAAAATAAACTAATAAAAGCACTAGAGCGACTTCTAGAGGGCAAGCCTGAAAACCGAGAGTTAAGAAAAAAAGCCCGAGAAGGTAAGCTAAAAATCAACAACAGTACCGTTGAAAAAGAAGCAGGGCTATCTGTAGGTGCATTGCGCAGACACGAAGATATTCGAGACATGGTGAAGGATAAATCACTTAAAGCTCGTGTAGCGCAGGATGACTCGAGTGAATCACCTATTGATCTTTTACAATCGGAAATCAAGCAATTAAAAAACGATAAAACTCAAGCAAATAAGAAGAGAAAAGAATACTTAGATCTTTCTAGAAGTCATGAACAAGCACTAGCCGTACAAGCTGCTAACCATATAAAGATAGTTCAAGAGCTAATGGAAATGCTGCATGAAAGTGAACGAGAGAAGGCAATGGATAAGGTCGTCAAAGCAAGACCAGACAACCTTATCCAAGGAGATTTTCGATAACATCCTTGTTAGTATTAACATTATATAGTCACAGTTAGTTACCGATAAAAATTAACACTCTAACGAAATAAAAATGCACTAAAAAAGATGTAGCGAATAACGCTACGCCATATACCATTAATTGAGAAAGTAAGGACAAAACCAATGGCAATAGAAGCTGGACAAATCGCACCAGATTTTACCCTAAATGACCAAGACAATAACCCAGTGACACTCTCTGAGTTTCAAGGAAAGAAGGTACTGCTTTACTTCTACCCACGAGCATCGACACCAGGCTGTACCGTTCAAGCTCAAGGCTTACGTGACATTAAAGCGGAGTTAGATACTCACAATGTTGTTGTTCTTGGTGTCAGCCCAGATGCTCCCAAACGCCTTACAAACTTTATCAACAAGCAAGAATTGAATTTTACTCTGTTGTCAGATGAAGACCATGCTGTGTGTGAAAAATACGGAGTTTGGCAACTCAAAAAATTCATGGGTCGTGAAAACATGGGAGTTGTAAGAACAAGCTTCCTGATTGATGAATCAGGTAACCTTGAACATGTATTTAATAAGTTCAAGACCAAAGATCATCATGAAGTTGTACTGGACTATCTAAACAGCAAATAAGCTTCCATGAGCAATTAACTCTTAACTTGGGGACAGGCATGATTGGCTACATTCGAGTATCAGATTCACAAAGAGCCGATGGCGAATAACAAAGAGAAGCTATCAAGGCGTACGCTGCTAAACGTGGCATACAAATAACGGATTGGATAGAAGAGCACGTGTCTGCCACCAAGACAGAGTTGAGTGAGCGGAAGTTATTTTCTCTCATCACCTCTCAACAAAGTATCATTGTATCGGATATCACTCGGTTGGGTCGCCATAAAGTTATGGAGCTAGTAGGTGCCATTGGTCAAATAGCCTCATACGGTGAACTACATTTAGCATACAACGACACCATCATAAGCTCAGAGAACGTTGATAATGCTGAAATCATTTTTACAGTTATTGGGCAGTCTTTTGCCAGTGCTGTAGAAGCCCAGAAGCGCTCTGAGCGAGCTAAAGCTGGTCACGCTAAACGTAAGGCCAAAGGGCTATCATCTGGCCGTCAGAGGGGGCAGAAGGTGAAATCAAGGCTTGATGAGCATACAGCGTTTATATTGAACCTTCTCGACACCAAGACCACCAAAGCTGAAATTCTTAGGCAACTAAACGAACGTGGTGTATCGATTTCTCGAAGTCGATTCTACTCTTGGTTGGAAGCCCGTGGCCTGCATAACAAGAAAGCAGAGTTTCAGGCAGACATGCTCACTGAGTAGCCGACTCAGTGCTGATTATCCCTTAATCATACTTGGCTAGCTCATTTATGCCCCATTCCGTGTTTGTTCCGATCAATAGAGCAAATCGCAGAAACCATTTTTGCGATACATAATCTAATGACCAAGCATAACTCACCTCCAAAGGCTCAGGCATCCACTTTCGCAATATTCATAAATCATCAAGCATTATTCGCTATCTTTTTGACTCATTTACTATCTTTCTGACTTTACTACATTTAACATATTCCCACAGTAGAATGATGTCATAAGGAAACTTTTTTTGATGCAACCTAATCACTTTGAGCTGCACTATGAAGGCAATGCGACTAGAAACCACTCAATGGATATTGCCGTTACCCGAGATGTGCTCAGTGCGTTAGATATCTTAGTTCGACGTGTAAGCAAAAAAACCGACAAAGAAGAAGACATCGTTGTCGACGTTCAAGCGTTTAAAGAAGGTTGTTTTGCAATTGAACTGGCAATCTTAGGTGGTGTCAAAGTAACAGCGTTTCATCTTATGGGTTTGATAGGTATTACTGCCGTTGCTCATGGTGGTGTACTAGGTTTCCTAGATTGGAAAAAAGGTCGCAAGAACATTGAGATCATCAAAGGTGAAGATGGCGAAGTTGAAGTTAAAGATCTTGATACCAACGAGGTTAAAAAAACAACTGAAGAAGTTGTGAAGCTATCCTCTGACAGTAAAATTACCGCTCAACTTCACCGTATCTTTGTTGAACCTTTTGAGCGGCTAGATTTAGACCGAGTCTTTGTTTCTCAAAACAACCAAACTACGGTTGTTTTGCCAAAGACGAAGGCTGAAACGCTATTTGAAGGTGCGACTGAAGAACACCTAGATAACTGGGTGCTAGATCATATTGTAACTGTTGAGCAAGTATCTTTAACCTCAGAAGGTAAATGGCGTGTTTATATTCACGGTTACAACCGTGCAGTGACAGCTACAATGGTTGATGATAATTTTCAAAAGCTTGTAGAAGAAGGGGCAGTTACCTTCCGAGCAAAAGATAAGATGGAAGTTCTCTTGGAAAAGGATGTTACAAGAAAAGGTGTTAGAAAGACAAATACATACACCATACATAAAGTACATAAACACTGGCATATTGACCAGTAAGGGCTATTTATGGATACAGGTACAGTGATAGTGATAGGACTCATCATTGCGTACCCGTTTATCGTGTCGCTAGTGAGAGCCTTAACTCGAACTACTCTAAATAAAACAATGCCTAAGCAATATCTCGTCAAGTACAAGGACAGTGACGGTAATGCTTCTGAGTTGGTTTTTTCTGCTAAAGATGTAAACCAAGTAACTACAGCACTTCGCACTATAGAAGAGGCATCTAAGGCTGCCAAAATGCATCAACATACAACTGTTGGAGGTCACTAGGTTGGCTAAATCAGTTGCAAATGTAGATACGCCATTATCAACAGCTAGTTTAAGTGGCACATTAATATTAGGCGCTTCACAACTTGTTGAAGCGCATGTTCCAACTAACTATCAAGCTGTCTGTAACGTTTTAGCGTCAACGATCATTACTTACGTTGCTATTCATTCGACGAGGAAAATACAGGCGTATTTACACAAACGCCAAGTAGGCAATACTCAAAAAGAGATGATCGCAGTGATAGATGACTCTATTAACCAGTTAGATGACATAATTGCTGTTTCGAAAGGCGATGTTAAAAAGCACGCTGAAGCAAATCGAAACGATCTAATGCGTAAGAAGGTTGATGTTGTATCTGGTAAGCTTCACATTTTAGCATTGGACGCATACGTAGATCCTCACCCCATGCACAATGCTGAGCCTAAAATAGCTGAATAAAACTGGGGTAGTTTGAACCAAACTGTCAAATTGAATAGCCACCGACTTGATAGACGACGCTTGTCTTGTCCAAACTTTACTTAAACCTAGCTTATCCGAAATGAATGTCTTAAATCGAAAACTCTAAGCCACTCCTGTCCAATTTCGAGTCAGTTAAATAAAGTGTGATTGGTGAAGAGCTCCTGTATTTCTTCTGTCGATATTATCGAATGATTTTGTTCCCTATATTCTAGAACGTTACTTGTTAAACATTTCCCCATCACGGTCACGTTCTAGCAAAATTATTTGCTAGGGCTAGCCAACTTCGATCAAATATTTGATTAAAGTACATAATTATTTGTGACCCACCTCGGTTACATATTTATTTCTCATATGAATTCGACTTCAGTATCGTTATATTTCTAGAGTTTCATATTCAGTATGCAGTGACAAACAGACCGTTCAAAAAGCGCAAGTAAGCCGAGATTGATACTGTTTAGCCATTCGGCGGTTGTGATTCTATTCGCTGCAGCATGCTTAATGTAATAGCCATGCCAATGGGAGGCTCTAATGCAAATAGATGGACATCATACTCTAACTTACGTTATCGCTCGGTATGCGGGGATTGAGCATACCGACGCTGAAAAAGTAGCGTATTCGGCTCAATATGTAGATGAGGCCACAAATGATAAGCCAATCCATTTTGATAATGGTGCGATGTACGACCGTATTGTATCTGCTCACAAAATGCTCGACTATCGAAACACGCAAGAGCTTGCAAATCATAAGGTATGGATACCATTTCACTTTCTTCCAGGCAACCAAGGCTTTCCTTCAAACGTTAAACCAGATGGAAGGTTTATACATCGGCTAGTTTGCAAACCAGACAGCGCTGTTGCAAGAGATATGCTGAGAATGGTGGCAACACATTGGTATAAGCCCTACGGCGTTCATCTGATGGGGATTGCCATGCATGTTTATGCAGATACTTTCGCCCATCAAGGTTTTGCTGGGGTGATCCACGACTACAACAAAGTAGATAACCTCGAATCGTCCTCCAGCTCTCTGTTACAACGAATTAAAGATGATTTGTTTAGTGGTGGGGTATCTGCTGCTTCTCCTCTTGGCCATGGTGCGGCCCTATCTTTTCCTGATAGACCTTACACTTCTTGGAATTATCTAAATGGAGAAGGGGAACACGTAGTAAGAGACAATACCTTGATATTTCTACAAGCCGCGGATGCGATGTGCAAAGCATTGCAATGTTGGAAACATGGTGACGCCGAGATCAATATCGATAATCAACCAGGTTTGACCACGCAGCAGCGCTCTTTAATAGAACACGCTTTAACAACCATAGATGATGAAGATGGTGAAGCTCGCCATACCAAGTGGCTTGAGTGGCTGCGAGAAGGAAAATTTGGCTTTGCTGCAGTCGATTTGTCGTTTGACAAGGATGGAGAGAACAGTTGGAAGCAACAGGCGAGGGGGCAAGGTTTTACACAAGACGGTAAATTTGTTTATCGCTACTCGTCATCCTTTTTAAATTCAGACTGGAAACTCTTTCATGATGCGCTCAAAACCTATCGCATAGAAGTGATCAGAGATGTCCTACCTAAGTACGGGATTTGTATCGCTTAGTGCGTCCACTCCTTAATAGTAAAAGGGAAAATACATGACTAAATGGTTTAAAGTCTCCGCTGTTACAAGGTTGAGGTTTATCACAACGGCTTCGCTGGTAGTGATAGGCCTTAGTGGCTGTGCATCGAATGAATCGATTACAATGGTGGGAGAGTACGCCAAGCAATCTACAGAAGTTCAAGACGCGCTAATCGCTGTATATGAATCTGCCGATGACGCGCGCATTAACGCTGAACTGATGAAAGCAACACGGGATGGTGTCACTGGCTCAGACCTAAATATTTCTACCATCAACAATGCCGGTCAAGAGGCTCTACTCAAAAACTTGAATACATTTTCCCAGAGTATTTATCTGCTTGCGACCGACGATAGAAGCGAAGCTCTGGATAAATACTCGGAGAAGCTAAATTCGTCGTTGGTATCTCTATCCCGGATGCCCCAAGTCGGAGAGATTGATGTAAACGACGTTGAATTACTCTCAACTAGCGTGAATGCAATCGCGCGTGCTTATACGGAGAAAAAGCGTTATGACCTATTAAAGAAAATCGTCATTGATTCAGAGAATATAGTTCAAAGCGCATTTAAATCATTAGAGGGTGAATTGGACTCTTGGAAGAAAGCGACAAGGATTTCTTTGGAAAAAGAACTGCGTATTCGCCTGTATCTACTCAACAACCCCAATCGCTGTGAAACCAGTGACAACATACGCTGTGTGACGTTCTATCATTCACTTGAAGAGCGAGCTGATGCTTACAAGAAAGCTTATGAGATCAGGGTACGTATAAACGAGCTAGATGCGAAGTTTGCAAAACTTGAACGTGCCTTAGTGGATATTCAAAAGTTGAACCAATCGATAGTCATATCTTTAAAAAATGATGACGACTTAACGATGGACGCGGCCAAGAAAGCGCTCAAATCTACTAAGACACAGATCGATGCGATCAAAGAGTTTCGCGATAACCTAGAGGACTAACTAATGGAACATAGCCACAACACTGCATACGCTGAATTGGAAAGTATGTATGACGAACTTCAAAGCTACCTTGACTCTGTCATGTTAGATCCAGCAGATGAGCCGTTGTTACTACAATGCGAACAACTAGGTGACCAAATTTATGCCTACAATGCGGTCATACTAGAAAACAATTCGGTCACACTCGCTAAAGGACAAGGAAGTCTTAAGGAGCTTATCAATCAAGCGAAAGGAGCGAGAAAAGCGTTAAAGAGCGCAGAAGATAAGGTTAAAGTGCTAGCTCAGGTAGCGAATGCTATCGATAAGGTATTAGCACAGTTGGCTAAATTCTTATAAGCGTTTTCGTTTTTTGCATCTTAACACCTATGTAGTGGATGTATTTAATTAGCCACTCAATTAGAGGCTTTGCAGTACTTTTTGTAATTGATTAGATGCTAATTTAGTCAAGTCGCTGAGAAAGTTCTGTCCAAAAGTGGTTTATAAATTGCTAATGCTCGCTAATGCTCGCTTCTGCATTAGCCACTAAAGAAGCTCACTCATTTCTGGTACACTCTCGGCCTGACTTAGTAAATGTTCACACTCTGTTTGGATGAGTGACACACATAGCTCTATGTGTTCACGTTCCCCATCGTCGATTCCTTGAGCTTCGGTAAGGTCAATCGCTTCCTTCAGAGCATTTTTTATAGCACCAACGGTTTCTACCATTATGGAAGCCATTTTGGTGCCTGAATAACTCAGCAGAGCGCCGAATTCAGCTAAATCATAGCTGGTGATAGGGCGTTTGAAGTTACCTTTCGGCGGATTTTGAAAGTCCTCACTTTCCCAATCTCCAATCGACATTGCAAAATATTGAGGGATACTGGCGGCACGCCCCTCATCAGCAGACAGTTTACCGCTTCGTGAGTTACGTTTTGTTCCCTCTTGAGCGATGGCTTCTATGTTTACTAAATCATAAAAAGGGGTTAGTTCCAGCCCTTTAGGGGTGACGAAGAAGCTAATATTTTTACCATGAGCATCGTAGTTTAGCGTTACTAGATTAAAGAGCATCCATTGGGTGAGCTTTAGGTTAGTGATGACCGTGTCTATGGTTTTGACACACAGTATGCGTGGGAAAGAAACGCCATCACGCATATATACGCCATCGCCTTCATCCCCATTCTGACGCTCGTATTTGTAACCTGGAGGTAAGTCAGTTGCCTGACAGCCATCAATCACATGTTTTCGTTGAACGATATCACGAGTAGCGATATAGGCACGATCGAACCGCTCTATGATCAGCGTCCTAGTATTCCCAATGCGAGTTAACTCAACATGAGCGACGTCCAAACCTGCTAGCTTGGCTAATGTCATGCAAAAGAACTCATTAACAGCAATACACGGTGCTCTACCGCTTTCAAATTTCAGAATGTAGTTCGAACTTAATTTTCCTTCGCCAAACCCCCATTCATCACCGCGCTTAAGTAAGTTTAATTTGTTTTGCACACCAGCAACCGAAAGGCGAACCTTACCGTCCCAATAAACTAATGGCGCTAGATTTCGCTCTAGTCGTTCTATTAGTTCATCATCAGGTACAGATCTAAAACTAGTTTCTTGAGGTTCTGATTCTGGAACTCGAAAAGATAATGCGCCAGATGTTTCCGCACCAAGCTTACGAATCAGCCCGAAAGTGTTGCTTTTGGAGATAGTGGTGTTTTGTATCATCTCCTCAAAGGCTTCTCCTTCAGGAAGGAGGTTTCTGAGGTAGTTCTCAATACTACGTGGCGAAGCCCGATCATCGAAAGGGATGTGGGGCGAAATCGGGAAACCAGTGTGTTTCCATTCATCTTCATAGATGAATGAGAACTCTGTTTCTGTTCCGACAGGAAGAATCAAACGACCAATTTTGGTATTCGTACCGATAAACACGTCTAACTGTTGTAACTTACTCATACCAACCGTCCTCATTGCCTCTCACGCTGTTTTCAGCTTGGGAGGGTATTTGGCTATGTGGACGAACAAATAGGTTTAAATCGATAAGGCGTAACGATAGCCCTAAGATGTCCATGAGGACGAGCACATTGGCAAAGGTGACACTGGTATCGCCTTTTTCTACTTTCATGACTGTTCTACGAGATAAGTTGGCTTTTGAAGCGAGATCATCAATACGCCAGCCTCTATCGGTGCGCTTTGAGCGAATGGCGGCTCCCAGCGTTTCCATACTGAACTCGGTATTCAAATCAGGCATAGGTTGTGCCTTTACCATCTTACCTTTTTTCATAAGTGCCTTTTAATGTACTTTTGTTACTATTGGGGTCGCCTCAATATATAAGTTCACTATAACTCACTTTTGAAGTGTCTGTATAAGAAATTATTTAAAAGTGTAATTTAAGTAACTTATGTTTAGTTTGCTAGTTGTATGTTCGTTCCAATAAGTGGCAATCTGTTTTTGCTAAACTAGAGTAAGCGTGTCATAAAATCACCATGTGAATAGAATAAGGTTCTAAGCAGCAATGAAAGTTAAAATTGAGAAGACCTGTGATGGTGAAGCTTTCTTCAACATTCCAGAAATACTGCAAGAAGAATTGCAATGGGAAGAAGGCGATCAAATCGAATGGCTCGACAATAACGATGGCTCATGGACTTTACGCAAAGTTGAACTTGAGGATGATACCCAGTCGAAGTCTATAGAGTACATTCTTTCACAACACCCTACTTTAAAAGAGCAAATGGAGGATGTGTTTGAGGACTCTGGTTTGAGAGCAGAATGGTTAACTTCCGCAATTCCAGCGCTATCTGGTCTAACTCCGCTAGAAGTTGTGCTTAAAGGCGATTTAAAACGCGTTTTAGATGCATTAAATCGTATCAAGTATGGTGATTTTTCTTGAGATGTTTTTATCTCAAAAGATCAGGTTGATATGTTGATCCATTGGCCATCTCTTTCCGGATGAAGCCTACTTTGTAAGGCAGAGATACGCTATATGGGCTGGAACTAACACGCTTGTACCCAATCATTGTGTGTCTAAGAGCCTATATCGCAGAACCAAACAGACCAACTTTCCCTGCTATGTCAGAAAAGTGGCTTTGTGACCAGACCATTGGTAGGTTTCCAGTTAAGCCGTATATCCGTACTTCAACTTATTGATCTCTTCTGTCACCAGAATGATACCGGTTTTTGTGTCACAGAGTGAAAGTGGTGTTTCGTTTTCAAACACCAAACTGGGTTTATTTAACCAGCGTAATGTCGCATCACGATCACCAAAATACTCATCTGCTTCTTTGACCATATCAGCAAGCATAAGAGCATGTTCACTGGCTGTTGGGCTTAGCGTTGCGTTCGGTTCTTTCATTTTTCGCTGGAGAGTACGCAGATTAACGCCAATAATTTTCGCGTAATCTGTCTTAGTCAGACCAAGAGTTAACATTCCTCTATCCAGCATTTCAACAGGAAGCCCTTGACGAATAATTTTTAGGCTATCGATTACGCTCTGAGCTTTGCGTTTTTCACCTCCAAGCATTTCATAAGCAGCACTGAACATTAAAGTACCTCCGAATCTAACTACACTTACACAATAGGCGTAATTAGATTATTTTAACACGGAAATGTGTCGAGGCTTGCTAGTTGCCTACATACTCTTTCCAATTAGTGGCAAGCTGGTTTTGCTACAATAGAACTAATCCAAGTATCGTATTGCTGTATATGTTATAAACGAAAATGGTTCATGAAAAATAGTTACAACTGATGAATTGATAGGGTTGTTAGCTAGTACGAACTAGCGCGTCGGCACAACACATGAGAGGACTAGGATGTTGTTTCTAAGTATAATATTCGCATTGAGTTTAGCTATTGGTGCTTTTACTCTCTATTCGGAAAATGTTCACGTTTGGCTCTCAAAACATATGGATGAATATGAAAAAGAGCTAGAGAAAAACAATCCAGAAGAGCTAAAAAAGCTGAAGAAAAAATACCAGCGTTAACAACCAATCACCTGATTCAACCGTAAATTTTATTAAATTTTCGGTTAATCTTACCGCAATTCATGCCAGTTTTCTGGGAAATCCAGATTCAACCGTAAATGAGGTTAAATTTACGGTTATTACTCCTACCTACTAACTCAAGCTTTTGGGAAATACAAAGACAGGCAATACTAGTGGTTGGATATCATTTTTACCATATGTGGACGCCCCGTTTGTTTCGATTGCAGATAGTGTCCTGGTGTGTGCAAGAAAAGTTCACAGCAAATTCACCTTCGCCCCTAAACGTTTTTAGAGCATAAGAAACTATCAATAGATTAATTTGTGTGTAAGCCTGTTGAACCAGTTTTTTAGTTCCAGGTACGACAAAGCCACAGGCAATGCCTATGGCTTTGTAAACAGCTACAGAAGGTTTGTCATTCAATACATTCTGTGTGCAGCGTCGGGTGTTTAATCACCAATGCATATGGGAGGGAAAGCACCTAGACTTATCGTATGTCCTCGGTGGTCTGCTTTGCGATTAAGCCAAGTTCAATTCGATACAATTACTTCTGGCCAGACAGTAAATCGTAACTCCAAGAAAAAGCAGGGATACCCGAGGCTCTCAAAGTTAGTTTAAAGCTAAGAACCGTATGTGGCAAGTTTGCTTCTGCCCCATTCTGCACCAGCGTCAATTGAGCCAGTTCCCTTTTGCTCTGCCTCATGACTTAGTTTTTACTAATACGTTTAACGTGTCTACATAAGAAGGATACTTCGCTGAGTAACAATGAAAATTCAGCGACTTTGTTAATTGTTCAGTTGCCTATAGGACAGCTATAATTTCAGCTACTACTTAGTTGTTATTTGGTACTAAGTAATGATTAATCTTATCAGCGACAGGAGTTCACAATGAAAGTTTATGGACAAAAAACGATAGAGGTCGTTGTTGTGCGTATTTCGGTGATTGCGATCGCTCGTTTCGGTTTATTCCGATCACTTGATCCTGCCGTTTTTCTCTCTTCCTATTTTTACTCTAAGTGATCGGATTGCGCCAGTTTTCTCATCGACTCACCTCCTAGTTCTATTCGATGACTATTGTGTACCAGCCGATCCATTAGAGCGTCAGCGACGGTGGCGTTGCCGATCATGTTATACCACTCCTTTACGGGTAGTTGGCTGATTACGATTGTGCTGCTGTTTTGGTAGCGGTCTTCAAGCACTTCTAGCAAGTGACCTGCATGCTCTTGAGTCAGTTTTTCCATCCCCCAGTCGTCGAGGATTAGTAGAGCTTTCTTAGCCAACGATTGAAGTTGCTTTTGATAGCTACCATCCAGACGACCTGCGGTCAGGTCATCAAGCAGGCGAGTTAATCGATAGTATCTGACCGTGTGTTGTTGGTCGCAGGCACTGGTTGCCAGTGCGCAGCCAAGATACGTTTTGCCAGCACCTGTTGGGCCTGTGATCAAGATATTCTGGTGCTTATGTAGATAACTGCCCGTTAGAAGTTCGCTCATCTGTTTACGATTGAGATTTCGTCCCTCCTTGTAGATGAGTTGGCTCGGCTGAGCATCCACTCTCAGTTTGGCTTGTCGTTTTAAGCGTTGGATTTTTGTCTGATTGCGATTCAAGATTTCACTTTCCAGAAGTAGGCTTAGCCTTTCCTCGAAGTCCAGCTCTGCGTAGGTGCTCAGTTGTTCTTGTTGCTGCTCTAACGCTTTCACTGCATGGCTCAAGCGGAGGGTTTTGAGTTGGTCGTTCAGTGCGTTCATTTGTATTTCTCCTAGTGATAACAGTTCGGGCCACGGACATTGCTATGAACAAGGTTCGGCGTGCTCGTGTTGTCTTTGCTCAGTTGTCCTTCACGATTGTTCTTCAGTAGATTGTTGATGAAGGTGTAGTTCGGTTTTGTCAGCATCAGCGCATCTTGACAGGCTTGCTCTAAGCGCGACTCGCCATGCGCTTTACTCAGATTGAGCAGCCCAAGACAGGAGCGATACGACTGCTCTGGATGAGGCTTGGAGTAGAGCATCTTATTGACGACTTCTCGTGTGTCTGGGCCGATATTGGCTCCCCAGTTGAGCAGGCGTCCAGGCGACCACTTCTGATGTTGATGATTACTCGGCATGTGCTCTGGTTGGGTGCTGTTTCCGCGCTCTCTTTGGCTGCGTGGATGCTAGGCTACCAAGTTACCTTGATGGTAGATCTGCACCAGACGGTTGGAGGCTTCCAGTTCGACATGGTGACCAACAAGTTGATGTGGCACCGAGTAGTAGTGGCGGCGATATTCGATGTGATAATCAGGCCCAACCTTGGCTCGCTTGGTTTCGGTATAGAGGTATCGCTGCTTAGGTAGCGGCTTTAACGCTGGCTTATCGAGTTTGTCGAACAGCGCTTTGCGGCTCGCACCATACTGTTTCATCTCACGTTCGTTTAAGTCATTCATAAGCTCACGGATGGCAAGGTTCAGCTCTTTGAAGGTATGGAAGGTTTGATGTCGTAGTCGCATCATGATCCAGCGTTCCACTAGGAGCACGGCATTCTCTGCCTTGGCTTTGTCTTTCGGTTTGTAAGGGCGAGCTGGCATCACTGCGGTTTGATAGTGATTCACCAGTTTTTGATAACTGTCGTTAAGTCTCGGCTCATAACGATTGGCTTTGGTGACCGCGCTACGTAGATTATCGGGAACCAAGAGCTGTGGTACACCACCGAAGTGCTCGAACGCATTGGCATGCGCCTCTAACCAGTAAGACTTACCTTGACTCGGGAAGGCTTCAACATAGGTGTAATTGGACGCACCTAAGGTCGCCACGAACACTTCTGCTTCGCGCACTTCACCTGTATCAGGGTTGACCACTTGAAGCCGAGGCCCACAGTAATCGATAAACAGCTTGTCACCTGCCACATGGAGCTGGCGCATGCTGCGCTTTTGGGTTTTGAACCAACGAGTGAAGTGCTCGCAGAACTGAGTGTAAGCGTAAGCTTGTTCTTGATATTGCTCATGGTATTCCTGCCACAACAACATCTTTGTCATACCTTTACGTCTGAGTTCGACTGCGTATTGAGTGAAGTCTGGCATGACTTTATCGCGACTGGCTTTCTTGCCGTGATACAGCGCTTGCGTGAGATCAGCATCGCTGCAACTTTCGGGTAGAGGCCAGCCAAGTTGGCTTTGTTTAAAGCGAGTAAGGAGTTCCGATATGGTGGACGGGCCGAGTTTCAGGCAAGAAGCGATACCACGATTGGAGAGACCGCAGTCGTACTTAAGGCGTAATACCTCTTTGATTTTGTTCATTGGAGTTCTCTTTTTGGCCATTGTCGCTTCCTTACGTTCTTGTTTAAGAAGTAAAGAATAGCGAGCTATTGATTTAAAAGAGAAAAAGGAAGGATTTCGGGCATTCCGATCGCGGTTTTCGCTATTCCGATCACCGATTTCGGAGTTAGGCTAAAAGTGATCGGATAATCGCGGAATCAGTGATCGGTTTAAACCGAAATGGGTGATCGGATAATCCCGAAATGACTGATCGGAATGCTCCGAAATATGCATTGTTGATCGATGTTGTGATATCTGTGGTACTAGTGTGATGGTCGTCGATTCAAATGGCGTTAAGTTAGAAGAGGTTGGTGAACTGACTGCTAACTGGGGATTTGGGTCAAAAATGGACGGTATTACCCACCACCTCGATATGTGTGAAAGTTGTTTTCAAGTTGCATTATCTGCTCTAAAGGAGCATCGTAGAAGCATTGTGATGTTCGATGATGAGCAAGACCTTCCCGATGAAAAATTTGGTCAACAACCTGTTGGTGGCTAAAATCAGACTCGCTTGTTAGTGAAAAAAGCCGTTTCCCAATTGTGCAACAGCCTGTTGCTCAAATCAGTCAAAATCAAAAATGCCCCAAAACGTGTTTCGCTAATTTTTCAGAAAATTACTAAAAACGAAATTCACCATACAAAAAATTATCTTTTAATTTTTCCTCGCATTTTTGTGAGGAAAAACATTTCATCACCAATTGTCTAAAAGTTGACCTGTCATTCTCTTGTGTGATCAAAATTAAGCTTCGTTTTATGCACTTCGTGGTACATTATTCGTCAGATGATTTAGGCAGTGATGTCGTGTTGCGTGCCGATAAGTAAAGGATAACAACGTGCATATTAGTAGTTTAAACCTAATTAACTACCGCAATTTTAAGAACGTCAAACTTAACTTTAACAAAGGTATCAACACTGTAATTGGTGAGAATGCATCAGGTAAGACCAACTTATTTCGTGCTCTGAGATTGCTGCTTGACAACTCGATGCCTAGGTCGTCGACAAAACTGTCTGAGAGTGATTTCTGTAGAGCGCTAGGTAGTTGGAAAGGTCACTGGATTATCATAAGTTGTGAGTTCGATGATATTTCTAGTGATGAAGCTAGTCAGTCACTGTTCCTCCATGGAAATGGGAATATCGAAGGTGAAGAAGAGGTAGTAACCAAAGCAACCTACAACCTCATATTCAGACCTAAAGCTCATATACGCCAAGCGATTTCAACAATCCCCGTTGGCGACACCACAGCGTTAGAAGAGTATTTAAATGATATCTCAATAGATGACTATGAAACGGTTTTAACTGGGAAAAGTACTGCGAATTTTGCTGATCCAGAAGTATATAAAGCTATTGTCGGTGACTTTGATGCTGTTGCTTTTCCAAATGAGCTAAACAACCCAGAAATTGGGATACGACTACCATATATCCTAAATATGCCGAATGAGGTTTCATTCACCTTTATTAAGGCATTGAGAGATGTGGTTTCAGACTTCCACAACAATAGAACAAACCCCCTGCTAACACTGTTAAAAAATAAGTCGGGTGAAATTTCCCAAGAGGATTTTCAACCAATAGCTGAGCTGATTGGTACTTTGAATGAGAATATTGAAGGCCTAAATGATGTTTGTGATGTTAGAGATGACATTGCATCAACAGTAGGCGATACAGTTGGAGATACGTATTCTCCAAGTTCAATCTCGATCCGCTCAAGTTTGACAGATGATTCAGACCAGCTATTTCAGTCCTTGAAGCTTTTTGTTGCTGAGTCAAACGATGGGTATGAAGGTGCTATTCATGAAATGAGTTTAGGGGGCGCTAATCTTTTATACCTCACGTTGAAAATTTTAGAGTTTAAGTATCAAAAATCTAATCAATCAATCGCAAATTTTTTATTGATAGAGGAACCAGAAGCTCATATTCATACGCATATTCAAAAATCATTGTTCGACAACATCAAGTACGAAAATACTCAAATTATTTATTCGACCCACTCATCACATATTTCAGAAGTCAGCAATATAAGAAACATGAACATTATTGGTCTGGTAGATGAAAATTGTGAGGTTTTCCAACCTGCTAAGGGGCTGACCAATGAGCAAAGTGGCTTCGTTCAGCGGTATCTAGATGCTATTCGAAGCAATCTATTATTTGCACGAAGTGTCATTTTAGTTGAAGGTGATGCAGAAGAAATTCTAATACCCGTTTTGTTTAAAAAATCAACAGGAATAAGCTTGGATGAGATGGGAATTAGTCTAGTCAATATAAGAAGTACAGGATTCGAAAATATCGCAATGCTCTTTAACGATGAACGTATTAGGAAACGCTGTAGTATTATTACTGACCTAGACTCTGCGTTTTTCGATACTGAAATCCAAGAACATGATAGTGAAGCTTTAAAGAAGAAAAAGAGAAAAGCTAAAGGTTCAGAGGAGTCAGGAGCTAATCGTAAACTGATACTTGATGAGTTCTGCGATAATAACCCTTGGTTAAGCCCTTTCTATGCAGAACACACTTTTGAAGTAGATTTTATTAAGTCTTCTAATAGCGTATATCTTAAAAATGTTGTTGAAGACGTTTATGTTGATCCGGCAACAAGAGTCACAGCCAAGGAAGATCTATCTAATGCAGATATCGCCACATCTGGAATGAGGGCATTAACGATGGCGAATCATCAAGGTAAGGGCTGGTTTGCTATTACTCTTGGAAAGGCGATCAACTTTAAAGTAGTAATTCCAGAGTACATTCTTGAGGCAATCAAATTTGCACATGGTGAATTTGATCCAGTTCTTACCTTTAAAATACTAAGCTATCGATTTAACTCTATTAAGGAGCATGTCGCTGAAGGTAAAAAGCACATGGAAAAAGCTGACGCGGATGGAGACATGGACCTAAAAGCTCGGTGTGAAGCTTATCTGCTACCATTGGAAACAGGTATCGAAGTATTTGCGCCTAAATGGGATGTATTCGACTCGGCTAACGATGACATCAATGATATTAAGGCTTCATTTATAGCTGATTTCCCAACAGAAAATCATCATTTGCTAGAAAGGATTTAATGATGTTCGTATGGGATAAAGATGATCTTAATGATGAGCAAGTGGATGCTATTCGACAAGCGGGTAATGTATTCCTTGAGGCGTGCCCAGGTAGTGGGAAAACACGAACATTAACGTATAAAATCGCTCTTGAATTGTCTAAGTTGACCGATGAAAAGAAATGGATTGTAGCAATTACATACACGAATCGTGCAGCTGATGAAATTCGTGAGAGAATAGAGCTACTAGGAGTTGAAACTTCTCAACTATGGATCGGGACGATTCATTCATTTTGCTTAGAGTGGATTATAAAACCTTATGGGATATACCATGACAAGCTTAAAAACGGTTTCAAAGTCATTAACTCATATGATAGTGAAGATATTATAACCAATATTTGTCTTGGGTTACGACCTCAACAATATATTACATACTATCAATGTTCACATTTTTATACACCAACAGGTCTGAACATTACAGGAAGCGGTGGGAGCTTAGCTACTAGTGTTCTGGAAGCTTATCATCAACACCTAGACAATAATCACCAAATAGATTTTGAACAGATATTGTACTTCTCTTACGAACTCCTACGTAACAAGGTCGCTATATCAAAAATATTATCTAATCTTTTTTCTTACTTCTTTATAGATGAATATCAAGATACCAAAGAGATTCAGTACTCAATTGTAGCGAGCATTATGAGGGCTAATCCGAGTAAAGTGACAACATTTATAGTAGGTGACCCAAACCAAGCCATATATACATCATTAGGTGGTTATGCAATATCTCATACAGAACTTGAATCTTTAACCGCAGCTTCATTTACTCCAATGTCTTTGGATAAAAATTATAGAAGCTCACGAAAGATTATAGAGTATTATCGAAATTATAATGTTAGCCCAAGTACAACTAGTGCAGAAGGTCGTGAGAGAGATTATCAAAGTACAATAACCTATGATCAATTAACTCACAAAGATGACTTAGTTGAGCAGGTAAGTCGATATATTGAGCACAACATTGAAAATTGCAATATCCCAGAGCGTGATATTTGCGTCATTGCTCCTTGGTGGACGCATTTAGCTGCACTAACACGAAATTTAGTGAATCGGTTGCCTCAATATAGTTTTGATGGCCCCGGTTTAGTACCATTCTCTAGAGACCTTGAGAACTTCTGGTACAAGCTTACAAGAATTATTCTCACGGAGCCTTCCCCTAGCATGTATGTCAAACGTTTAAGGTGGGCATCTGAAATTTTATATGATTTAGAAATTGCAATGGTGGACATAGCTCCTTTCACTTCGAAAGAACTCTTAAAATCAATTAACTCAATTTCAATAGACGAGGAGGACGGAATTACTTACCTATGCTCTTTCTTCGATGAGCTATTCAAAAGGTTAGGGGTTGATTACTCTCTTTATCCAATGTTGCAAGAGCACTATGAATCTTTTTTGAGTAGTACAGAAGATCGCATAGACAGGCTCCGCAGAGATAGCGAGGAATTTGCTACAGATATAGAGGCATTTCGAAGAGCTTTTAAGCCGAGAAGTGGAATAAAAGTTTCTACTATCCACGGGGTTAAAGGTGGTGAATATGACGCAGTTATATCATTCGGTTTACTTGAGGGGTTAGTTCCTAATTTTAATGACTCATCAGAAGAGAGTGCGAAGAAGCTTCTCTATGTTATTGGCTCTAGGGCAAGAAAAAACTTGCACTTGATCTCTGAAAGAGGGCGAATGCAAGGCTATAGCCCAAATCAAACCGAACGTACGTCCACTGAAGTTCTTCAACGCGTGCAATTTCCTTATGATCGTTTTGTATAGAACTGACAACAATTAGTTTAGTTTTGCCCTATCTCAATTTGTTTTAAGCGAGTAGCCTAGGGCACTAACTCTAAAAGGCTTTTGTCCAAAAGTGAGTTTGGTGATAAGTTTATGCATTGTGATCACCAAACAATTCAGTCGCAATGACAACCCATTTCACCTCATTGCACTGCCTAAGTTTTTTATGACAAGTTTGCGCTTTGAAAAGCGTCAAAAACAGCCGATTTACAAAAAATTATGACAACTGCTATAATTAGAGTTCAAAAAGAAAATTTATTACCCTAACTCACTGTTAAAAATAGAGTTTGTCAATAGTTGTCAAAATTTAGGTCTTAGAATATTCCCAAGGGTGATCGTCCATGGGTAAAACTTACGATGGCCTGCATCGGATCAGTTTTTTAATTGATGAACAAGGTAAAGTTGCTCATGTGTTTGATAAGTTTAAAACCAAAGATCATCATCAGGTGGTTCTTAACTACTTAAACCAGCACTAAGCCTACCTGCAAACTCTCCTCGGCAACGAAAAAAACCGCCCCGTTATTAACGAAGCGGTTTTTTATTACGACTGACTATCGATAAACGATATCAGACAATAAATTTACCTAAAATGGCGTCTTGCTCACGCACGTTCTCAGCTTGAACTTGCATGGCAATATTTGCTTCTTCTGCCGAGTCAGAAACTTGGGTTGATAAATCTTTTATCTTCACCGTATTGCTGTTAATTTCTTCGGCCACCAAGCTTTGCTGCTCCGCCGCAGAAGCAATCTGTAAGTTCATGTCACTGATTTGCTGAATGGCATGACGGATACGCTGTAATGCACCATCGGCTAACTGTGCTTTGGCAACGACATCTATCGCGGTATCTTTACTCTCTTTCATTGCTTTCGAGACCGAGCTAGAGCCGATTTGCAGTTGCTCAATCATACCGCGAATTTCAGTGGTCGATTGCTGAGTTCGTTGCGCTAAGGTACGTACCTCATCAGCAACAACCGCAAAACCACGTCCCGACTCACCCGCTCGCGCCGCTTCAATGGCCGCATTGAGTGCTAATAGATTGGTTTGATCCGCAATATCGTTAATCACTTTTAAAATCGTTTCAATATTAGCCGTTGCCGACTCCAAACCTTGAACTTCTTTAACGGCCATTTCAATGTGCGCGGATAACTTATCAATCGATTGCGTCGTCACACTCACAACTTGCGATCCCTCAATGGTTGCTTCATCGGCTTCTTTTGCGGCAGAGGCGGCCCCTTGAGCGTTATTGGCGACTTCCGTCGCGGTTACTGACATTTCATGCATCGCTGTCGCTAATTGCTCAAGCTCTTGTAACTGAGAACGCATCGCTGAAGATGAACCTTCAACACTCATGATGGTTAATTCAGCGCCACGCATGATCTCCTCACCAATCGCTTTCGATTGTTTGATTTGCGTTTGTAAGGTCTCAGTGAAGGTATTAAAGCCGTGAGCAAGCTCTGCGAACTCTTGATCGGTATTGGTATCTAGACGCTTAGTTAAATCACCTTGTCCTGAAGCGACATCTTTTATTGCTTGATTAAGCACGCTCAGCGGGCGCATTAATACATTAATTAGTAAGGTTAAACCTATAATACTGACAATCACCCCAATCAAAGTATAAATAATCGAGCTATTGCGTAATTTAGTCAGAGCAACGAATGCTAGCGACTCATCAATCACCGCCCCCACATACCAATTTTCGCTGGGTACATGACTAAAATACACCAAATGTGACTGACCATTAATATCAACCTGTTTTAGTCCCTCTTTCAATTGAACATCGGGCAAATAAGCGGTTAATTTCTGACCGTTATACCGAGTCTCAGGGTGAGCAATGGTTGAGCCATCGGCAGTCACAATAAACAGGTAACCCGCATCAAATAGGTTGATCCGATTGACCATTTCCGCTAATTGAGTGAGCTCTAAATCATAAAACATCGCGCCGATAAAGCGTCCGGCATGGCGTACAGGCGTACCGATAGAAATGATAATGTTATTGGTCGATGCGTCAGAATAAGGCTCAGTAACGACGAGTGAATTCTGAGCTTTAGCGCCGATATACCATGGGCGACGTCTTGGATCGTAATCACTACCAGGCTCCCAGCCATCGTCATTTTCGACCATTGAACCATCAGATTCATATCCCAACCCAATGGATAAAAAACTACCTTTGAGCGTTGGTTTTTCTAGCACATTGCTGACGTATTGACGATTTAAAGGATCAAGTTCTAAGGTTTCGGTGATGGTTTTGGCCATTCCCTTCTTACTGCCCATATCTAAGGTAATGGTGTTTTTTACCCCTGCAACCATCTCCTTTAAACTGCTGTGCACCAATGCTTGAACTTCTGAGCGAACCGTCGTCAACTGCTGCACAGACAATGAGACGACAATGACCAACAATAATGCAGATGAAGCTGCCACAATTTTTTGACTAAATTTCATAATTTCCCTCTACTAATCTTCCTAATGTTATTTTTATTTTTTATTCGGGCGAAGTTGGCCTTAATCACTGTATCGCCAAGTTCAATCAAAACTTAAACGAGGATATTAAGAGTGTAAGCAAAAGTTAACGCTTTTGCCGCAACGACAACATAAACAGCGCTTAATTATCTTTAAACAAAAAGCCTCATTAACGACAATGAGGCTTTGCAATCAGATAACGAGTAAAAACACATCGTCACTTAACTATCAATCGAGACCGTTTCATCATCATTACTGGGTAGAGCATGCCACACGGCTTTGACTAATGTGGCCAGAGGAATAGCAAAAAAGACGCCCCAAAAACCCCATAATCCGCCAAAAACTAAAACCGCAATGATGATGGCAACCGGATGCAAATTGACCGCTTCAGAAAATAGAATCGGCACCAGCACGTTGCCATCTAAAATTTGAATAATAAAATACGCAATCAACAAGGTATAATATTGAGGCGTTAATCCCCATTGAAACAAACCAACAATTGCGACTGGAATAGTGACTGCCGCAGCACCGATATAAGGGATCAGAACCGAGAAACCAACCGCAACAGCTAACAGAGCAGAATAACGTAAATCCAAAATCGCAAACGTCACATAACTCACGCCACCGACGATGAGAATCTCCAACACTTTACCACGAATATAATTAGAAATTTGTTGATTCATTTCTAACCATACCTTAGTCGCCAAACGTCGATTTCGAGGTAGAACGCCACTGGCGATCGACATCATTTCTTGTTTATCTTTAAGTAAAAAGAACACCAACATCGGCACTAAAATCAAATATACCGCCAGCGTTGCTAAGCTAACTAATGACGCTAATGACCCTTTGACTACCGACTCTCCCATGCTTAGCGCTTTATTTTTTGCATTATTAACTAATGACTCAATGATTTGTAAGTTGGCCAGTTCTGGGTAGCGCTCCGGTAAACTGGCAATAAAGTTTTGCAAATCGTTATACATATTAGGGATATCATTAATTAAATTAATGACTTGCTGCCAAATGGTCGGAACAATACCAAATAACGCAACTAACATGAGTCCAAGAAACAATGACACGATGACCAAAACCGATAAGGTTCTCGGAATTCCTAAACGGCATAGCTGGGTTACTGGCCACTCAAGCAGATAGGCTAAAACAATCGCAACCAATAATGGGGCGATCAGATGACCAAAAAAATAGATGATGATAAAACCAAAAAATAAGATAGCGACCAAACTAACCGCATGAGGATCGGAGAATCGTCTTTGATACCAACGATTGAGCATTTCAAACATCGAGCGGGCTCCCCTTAACAATAGAACGAGAAAAATAACGATTATTTGGCAAATTCATGTGCTGAACAGCAATGGTATTGAGATAATATGGAGCATCAACCGTATCTTGCCTGCCAATCAGAATAGTGTGATTTTTTCTATCATCAAGCGTCAAGATGTGACGGTTTGCAAGTAATAATGTCATAGGACAGCACGACTTAGGTAAATCAACAATCTTGGGTTCCATTTTAGGGTTCAATCCTTAATATAGACTCAAACTACTGATGGATGGAGCGGTCAGCCTCATCATCACTATTGAGAAGAAACCGCAACACAGTGTGTAAAATAAATCAGCCTCAATCATACCACTGCCGGAGTGAGTAAACGAGATGACTTTCTGCGGTGTAGGAAACCAATGGCATCGCACAGTGTCTTAGAGAAAGATAAGCTTGGAGCATTACCTATCACTATGAAAATAAAACGTTCTCTTGTTTACCTCTGCCTCGCGGCAACCTTAAGTCCACTTTCTGGCGCATATGCGAATCGTTTTGGGAGTGATAGCATAGAACTGCCCGATATTGGTACCGTGGCAGGCTCAACATTAACAATTGATCAAGAGCTTATCTATGGTGATGCGTATATGCGCATGTTACGTAACAGCCGTCCGATCATCAACGACCCGGTTATCAATGAGTATATTGATGCGCTAGGTTATCGCTTGGTCGCTAACTCAGATGATGTCAAAACGCCGTTTACCTTCTTTATGATCCGCGATCGTAATATTAATGCTTTCGCGTTTTTCGGTGGTTATATTGCGCTGCATTCTGGTCTACTACTGCATGCTCAATCAGAAAGTGAGCTCGCGTCGGTCATGGCGCATGAAATTGCTCACGTCACTCAACGTCATTTAGCGCGTAGTATGGAAGAGCAAGCTCGTCGCTCCCCAGCCACAATTGCCGCTTTAGCTGGCTCACTGCTATTAGCCATCGCAGCGCCTCAAGCGGGAATTGCAGCGATCACCGCGACGACAGCTGGCAGTATGCAAAGCCAAATTAACTACACGCGCAGTAATGAAAAAGAAGCGGATCGTTTTGGGATTGCGACTTTAGCTAAAGCTGGGTTTGATGTGCATGCTATGCCACGCTTTTTTGGTCGTCTTGCTGACGAATATCGTTATGCCAGTACGCCACCACCGATGCTCCTCACCCACCCTTTACCCGAAGATCGTATTACAGATAGTCGTTCTCGAGCACAACAATTTCCTAGTGTTAGCGTTGCTCCATCTCTGAATTATCATTTAACGCGCTCGCGAGTTGTCGCTCGTTATGCAGGAATCAACAGTGAAGCCGCATTAGATTGGTTTAAGCGTAACCAAAGAAAAGCTGATCCGGGTATGGCCGCCGCCTTTGATTATGGTAAAGCTCTCGTTTATCTTGATACTAAGCAATACGACGAAGCCGAAAGTCGCTTGAAAAAGTTGCTACAAAGTCATCCTGATAATAATTTTTATCTCGATGCGATGAGTGACCTTTTGGTTGATACTGAACGCGCCACAGAAGCACAATCCATGCTGGCTCAAGCACTGCAACGAAAACCCAATAATCCTGTATTGGTGATAAACTACGCCAATGCCTTGATCAAAGATGAAAAATTTTCAGAAGCCATTCGTATTTTACAACGCTATACCCATGAGCGCCCCAATGACGTCAATGGATGGCATTTGTTAGCAGAAGCGAATAGCCGAAGCGGTAATAGCGCGGAAGATTTGGCAGCCAGGGCTGAAATTTTTGCCTTAGGCGCAAACTGGAATAAAGCGATTCAGTTTTATACCCAAGCCAGTCAACTTGCTCCTTTGGGTAGTTTGCAACAAGCTCGCTATGATGCACGACTCGATCAACTCATGGTACAAAGAGATCGATTTTTAGCCCTACGATAAACTTAGCGACTCAAGGCGATTGTTAGCCAATAATGACTGAGAGTAATTGATGATTGGTAAGCGAGTGTAACCCTAATCATATCGACAAACTATGTGATTGGGGAAAATGACGCAGCCAATACCACAGCCTCGTCAACTCGCAGAACAATAAGCAACTTAAATAATAAACCATCTTTATTAAGGAGAGAGGATGTCCGTTACTATTTATCACAATCCACGCTGCTCTAAAAGCCGCGAAACGTTAGCGCTATTAGAAGCACGTAACCTGCAGCTGAACATTATCCACTATTTACAAACCCCATTGACCATTGAACAACTCAAAGCCATTCATGCAAAGTTACCTCATAGTCAGGTTCGAGACATGATGCGTTGTAAAGAAGCCTTATATAAAACCCTGAATTTAGCCGATCCTACCCTCTCTGACGAGGCGTTATTTTCAGCCATGGTAGAACACCCCATTCTGATCGAACGCCCTATTGTGATTGCCAATCAACAAGCGCGTCTCGGTCGTCCACCAGAACAGGTACTGGATATTTTATGACTCGTCTGATCGTTCTGTACTACAGCCGTCACGGAAGTACCCGCAGCTTGGCTCGGCATATTGCCCGAGGTATTGAGTCGGTCTCTGGATGTGAGGCAATTTTACGTACTGTTCCTGAGCTAGAACCTGCGCAAGGAAACGTGAGTGATCCTTACTTAACCTTCGATGAGTTAGAACAGTGTCATGGCTTAGCCGTCGGCAGCCCCGTTTGGTTCGGAAATATGGCGGCACCATTAAAACATTTTTGGGATCAAACCACCCCACTATGGGTAAAAGGTTCGTTAATTGATAAACCAGCCTGCGTATTTACTAGCTCGGCAACATTACATGGCGGACAAGAGACGACTCAACAGACCATGATGCTGCCTTTGCTGCACCATGGCATGTTGATTATGGGGATTCCTTATTCAGAGCCCAAGCTGCATACCACTCGATCGGGTGGCACCCCTTACGGCGCCAGTCATGTGGCTGACTCTGCAAATAACACCTTAACCCATGATGAGAGTGAATTAGCCCAACGTCTTGGTCAACGCCTTGCTCAACTCGCCGTTGCCTTAAACGAGGGTGATAATCATTAATTGAAAACGTGAGTCCCAACCTCTAAAAAGGGCTGGGACAAGTCAATTAAATCGGTAGGAGGGATTTTGTCTGACTTTACCGATTAACATCTTCAGCGACCATCAATCCCCTTAAACAGGGAGAAGTTAATCTTGCCAAGAGAAATAAAGCTGGGTTCTTTTAGGTGGTGTCACCACCGGTCGCTTATCCTCTGGCTCACGATATTCTTTCTCCTGTTCTTGCTCAATGTTTTCACGCTCAACGAGTTTCGGTACCGCTCTCTGCGTCACTTGGCGCAGACGAAGCACTTCCTGAGCGAAATCAGCTTCGCTAGCTAACAAGTGCACATTGAAGATAACTTCATCCCCTCGAATACTCACAATATCCAAAGAGGCGACTGAGCTTAAGCGTCTCACGCTCTCCTCCAAGGTAAAGAAAGCCTGAGCATTATTAATCGGTTTAAATGCCGCCCACAGCGTTTGTGAAGACTCGCTACCCACTAACACCGCACTTTTTTTAGCGTAGTGATTAGCCAATACATCGATGAATGTGTTCATTGCCTCCTCGCCAGAAGTCTGACCACTGACTGGGACTTTAGGAGAGGTTCGCATCTGTTCGGCGGATTGATCGTACAACGCCCAACGCAAAGTGGAACCTTGAGCTCGTAGCACTAAAATGGCATCGCTGGTATAGCGTTGACTCGCCGTCGCAATTGACTCCGTAAAGCCGCCCCAAAGATCGGAGCTTTGAATACTCGTTACATCCTCAAAATCACCGACAGGAAAAGTAAGCGGTAAACCACGTTGCTCAGCCTGCATTTTTAATTGCGATACAACGTCGGTTTGTGAATGCTCCCAAATGATACGCCGCTCATAGTCAGATTCTTCTACCAACCACACTAAAATATTGGCCCGGTCTTCTGGCCAGAATGCTAAATGCGCTTGAGTTAACAGTGCTCGGATGCGTGGTCCACTAAAGGCAATTCTTAATGTTCTTTGATCATTGAGTTGTCCATAGCTGATCTGATTCGCGTATTGAGCACTTTGACGCAGCGCTTTACTGACGACGTCATTGTTCAATGAGTCCTGACTCCCCGTGGCTCGAACAATCACCTCTTGCATGGCACGAATTCGAGCTTCAGCTTCTGGGTTATTGTGCTGTTCGTCGATCACAACTTCAGCTTGGTACAGATTGATTTTGGTTAACGCCAATACAGGCAGACTGATTAACCCCATCAACAACAAAACGAAATAGCGCATACGGTTACCATAAATTCCAAGTGAGCATTGATGATAAGCAACTATCTAGGTCGGGGCAAGGCGCAGTACCAGAGCCAGTGTCAATTTTCCGCAGTTTTTCCTTCCTGATTCCTGCCTCATCAGTCGCAATGCCAAACCTTTTCAGCTTATTAATGATCAGAAACCAGAAAAAGTTTGATCCATAACCGATAGCAATCGTTTGCAAAGATGATAGAATCCCGCGAATTTTATTTTGCTTCAGGGAAAACACGATGAAAAATGCCATTCAAGGTGCACAAATGCTATTTGTCGCATTTGGTGCTCTGGTTCTGGTTCCATTGCTGACCGGGCTTGATCCTAACGTTGCTCTGTTTGGGGCTGGTGTAGGCACCTTAATCTTCCAAATCATTACTCGCCGCTCTGTACCTATCTTTCTCGCCTCTTCTTTCGCTTTTATTGCTCCCATTATGTATGGCGTACAGACCTGGGGAATTGGCGCAACAATGGGGGGCCTAATGGCCGCTGGCGCAGTCTATGTCTTACTCGGCGCTATCATTAAAGTTCGAGGCGTGGGCTTTGTACATACGCTATTACCCCCCGTGGTCGTTGGGCCGGTTATCATGGTGATTGGATTAGGTCTCGCACCTACTGCGGTCAATATGGCACTGGGCAGAACGGGGGATGGTTCAGTACAGTTGATTGATGCACAAGCTGCGTTATGGATTTCAGCGATTTCACTACTGGTAACCGTTGGTGTCAGTGTCTTTTCGAGAGGTTTTTTTAAACTCATTCCTATTTGTGCAGGGATTGCCGCCGGTTATAGCGTTTCTCTGTACTTTGGTGTGGTCAGTTTTGTTCCGGTTCAACAAGCCGCGTGGCTAGCATTGCCAAACTTCACCTTTCCTGAATTTAACATTAATGCCATTTTATTTATGATTCCGGTCGCGATTGCTCCAGCCGTTGAGCACGTCGGCGATATGCTCGCAATTTCTAATGTCACCGGAAAAGATTATCTTAAAAAACCGGGTTTACATCGTACCATTGCGGGAGATGGATTTGCGACCATAGCAGCCAGTATGGTCGGTGCACCACCAAATACAACCTACAGTGAAGTCACTGGCGCGGTAATGCTAACTAAAGCCTTTAACCCGGTTATCATGACTTGGGCGGCAGTAACGGCGATTGTATTAGCCTTGGTCGGCAAGCTTGGAGCATTGTTACAAACCATTCCAATCCCGGTGATGGGCGGAATTATGATTCTATTATTTGGATCGATAGCCACCGTTGGACTCAATACCTTAATCCGAAACCAAGTCGACTTACACAAATCTCGTAACCTTGTGATTGTCGCTGTCACTCTGGTTTTCGGGATTGGTGGTATGGCGTTTGGTATTGGTGAATTTAGTTTACAAGGTGTGAGTTTGTGTGGGATTGTGGCGATTATTCTCAACTTAGTGTTGCCAAAAGATCTCGGTGAAAACCACGTGGTCGACAACACGCAAATGGATAAGCATTGATCATGTCGCCAGATGGCGACAAATTAAAATAAGAAAATGATCAGTGACGCTCTCGTTCATCCGATGACCATCAATAGACTTCATCAAGATAAACGAGGGCCTCCCATATCACCACTTGCAACCACAAATCGACAGACTTATTGGCACAAATCAACAAACTGTCCATCAGTGAGCTTAGTGAGGTCTTGTGGACTAAGCTCTATCTCTAAACCACGCTTGCCTGCACTAACACACAGAGTGGTCAATGTCTCGGCACTGCTGTGAATAAAAGTCGGCAAGCGTTTCTTTTGCCCTAACGGACTGATCCCACCCACCACATAACCCGTGATCTTTTGAGCGATCTCTGGATCGGCCATCTCAGCTTTTTTCGCTTTGGCCGCTTTTGCCGCGAGCTTTAAGTTGAGTTTTTTTTCAACGGGGATCACCGCAACGGACAAATGCTTAGCTTCGCCATTGAGACAGAATAATAACGTTTTGAATACCGTCGCGGGGTCCTGACCTAAAGCTTGCGCAGCTTCTAAACCATAACTCGGATGACTAGGATCATGCTCATAGTGATGAATCGTGTGGGCGATGTGCTTTTTTTTCGCTAAATCAATGGCTGGGGTCATGCTTAACTACTCCTTATTGCCCAAACCAAAACGGGTAAGGAATTATCTTACCCGTTTTTTTAAAGCGCAAGGATTGAACTTAACGGATATCGATCGGTGCAAAGCTCTTAATCAAATCATCCAACGCTTTCATTTGTACTAAGAAAGGTTCGAGCTTATCCAACGGTAAGGCCGAAGGACCATCACATTTCGCTTGATCAGGCGTTGGGTGAGCTTCGATAAATAAACCAGCGATGCCCGTCGCTAAACCAGCTTTAGCCAGTTCCACGGTTTGTTCACGGCGACCACCGGAAGCAGCTCCTAATGGATCGCGCATCTGCAGTGAATGGGTAACATCGAAAATGATTGGACTGCCTTTAGAGGCTTTTTTCATCACGCCAAATCCGAGCATATCAACTACTAAGTTATCGTAACCATGGCAAGCACCACGCTCACATAAAATGACTTGCTCATTGCCACATTCCGCGAACTTTTCAACAATATTACCTACTTGTCCTGGGCTCATAAACTGTGGTTTTTTAACGTTAATGACTGCGCCCGTTTTTGCCATCGCTTCGACTAAATCCGTTTGACGTGCTAAAAATGCTGGCAATTGAATCACATCAACGACCTCAGAGACTGGCTGAGCCTGCGCTTCGGTGTGTACGTCGGTAATAATTTTCACCCCGAAGGTCTCTTTCAGCTCTTGAAAGATTTTCATGCCCTCTTCCAAACCTGGCCCACGATATGAATGTACCGAGCTACGGTTAGCCTTATCAAACGATGCTTTAAACACGTAAGGAATACCAAGCTTTTCGGTTACTTTGACGTAGTACTCGCAAATTTGCATCGCCAAATCACGAGATTCCAACACATTCATACCAGCAAACAGAGTAAAGGGATGATCATTGGCGACCGGAATATGACCGATATGAACAATTTTTTGTTCCATAGTGAGTTCTCTTAAGTTGTGATTAATGCAGCGTCACTGGATAAACCGTTAGCGCATTCATTTGATTCTTGAGTAACTGCGCTGCGGGATCATCAGGGCAGTGTTCAATAAAATATTGGAAATCGGATAACGCCACCTGATGACAGTCTAACTGCTGATAGATAAAACCACGATCGCGTATTTCATAAGGATCATCAGGGACAAAGGTTAACGCTAAATTGGTGCAGCGCAGCGCCAAAGTATAGCGCTCTTCGCGCAACAAGGCACTTTTCAATAAGGCTAACCAGCGACCAATAATCGTTGGATTATCGGTCGGTTTTAGATGCTCAGCCTGCAAGCGGGCCAAAGGGCCTTTATGACCAACCAACCACGCATTGAGCATGTATTTCGAGACAAACTCGCCGGAAAAAGGATTGAGATACAGCGGAGCTTCATCAGGCCACTGCACTTCAAGTAAAAACTGGGTAGGAAAAGTAATTCCTTGCACGGGAAAATCAAAGCGCCTAGCAAAATAGAGCAGCAACGCTCCAAGACTCACCGGTATTCCCTGACGACGTTCGAGGACTTTATCAATAAAACCGTTACGAGAATGAAAATAGGTTTCTTTATCGCCAACAAAGCCCCATTGATGATAAAAAACATCCAAAAATAGGGCAAAGCGCTGCTTTGTATTTGATTCATCAGCTAAAGCTAACTCAGCTTGATGGTACAGCCTTTGCAATTCAGCGAGAGCCCAATCGACTTTAGTCTCCGGATTGATGGCTTTATTTAATGCCAGCGCACCTTCCACTAAATCCATTGCATCAAAATCTTCATCAAATAAATTCAGCATTGATTTATCGAGTCCATGATATTAACTGAAAAACATCGGTGCTTTAGAAGCAGTCACTTTACCCGCCATGATCAGCCAGCCCATCGCGCCAAGAAAAGCAAACGAGCGTAACAGCTTATTACGACCAAACTTAAGCGCAAAAAAGCCCAAAGCGATATAAGCCAAGACACAAGTAATTTTATCGGTCATCCACGGCGCTGCAGCCGTATAAGGTATAAAGCCAGTGATCACGATAAGCCAAATGCCAGTAACTAATAACAGACTATCGTTAATGTGCGGATAAATTTTCAGAAACTTATGTTGTAGCCAATGGGAATCCATCATCATTAAAATATAACGAACACTCAATAAGAAAGCGCTAGTAGCTATAGTGAAGAGATGGAGTGATTTAAGTACTTCGTACATGTGTTCCTCTTTAAAATCGACATTGACCCAAGGTGACTCGATCGTTACCAGCGTAGTCTTGCTCCGTAACCACTTGCTGATAGCCAAGTTCACTCAGAATAGTTCGCACTGCTTTGCCTTGTTGGTAACCATGTTCAAACAACAGCCAGCCTTGATCGAGTAAATATTCACGCGCCGAAGTCGCGATATGTTTAATATCGGCTAATCCATTATCGCCTGCGACCAGAGCGCTTCTCGGTTCAAAACGAACATCCCCTTGCTGTAAATGGGGATCGTGTTCCTCAATATAAGGCGGGTTAGAAGCAATCAAAGCAAACTTTATACCGTTAGCGAGAGGGGTAAACCAACTGCCTTGCAAAAATGTGACATTGGAAAGCTGTAATCGTTTGCGATTATCCTCGGCAAGCTCAACGGCCTCTGAACGCAGATCGATCCCCAGCACGTGGCGCTGAGGTAGCTCTGAAGCAAGCGCTAATGCGATAGCTCCAGTTCCTGTCCCTAGATCAAGGATATCGCCATCAATAAGTACAGCCTTATCCAGTGCTAATTCAACTAAGCGTTCAGTATCCGGACGAGGTATTAAGGTCGATGGTGCAACTTTTAGGGGCAGCGACCAAAATTCGCGTTCACCAATAATATAAGCGATCGGCTCACCGGCGATACGCCGTGCGAGCAACACCTCGAAAGCAGAAATAGCCTCTGCATCGAGCCTTTTATCTGGCCACGTCAATAAATAGGAGCGCGGTTTTTGTAACACATGGCAAAGCAGCAGCGCGGCATCAAGAGACGGCGAATCGCTGCCGCTCTCGATAAGTTGCCGCTTAGCGTTAGCCAATAAGGCTTGTATCGTCATGATAATGAATGAATTAATGGTTATCAGATAACGCAGCCAGCAGATCCGCTTGATGCTCTTGGACAACAGGATCAATCAAGGCTTGTAAATCGCCTTCCATCACCTCATTGAGACGATAAATGGTGAGGTTAATACGATGATCGGACACTCGACTCTGTGGATAGTTGTAAGTGCGAATGCGATCACTGCGATCGCCTGAGCCAAGTAGATTACGTCGGGTATCGGAGATTTCCGCCGCACGTTTTTTCTCTTCAGCCTGAACAATCCGAGCGCCAAGCACAGACATCGCTTTAGCTTTGTTCTTATGTTGAGAACGCTCATCCTGACACTCAACCACAATCCCCGTTGGCAAGTGGGTAATTCGAATTGCTGAATCCGTCGTGTTAACGTGCTGGCCACCTGCTCCTGATGAGCGGAAGGTATCAATTTTTAGATCGCTGGCTTTAATTTCAGGAATTTCGGCTTCAGGGATCTCAGGCATCACAGCCACAGTACACGCAGAAGTATGTACACGACCTTGAGATTCGGTCGCGGGAACACGTTGCACTCGGTGACCGCCCGACTCAAATTTCAATACCCCGTAAGCTCCGTCACCATTAACTTTGGCTATCATCTCTTTGTAACCACCATGCTCAGCTTCACTCGCCGACATGACTTCAATTCGCCAGCCTTTTTTCTCAGCAAAACGGCTGTACATCCGGAACAGATCACCAGCAAAAATCCCGGCTTCATCACCACCCGCCCCAGCACGAATTTCTAAGAAACAGTTGCGATCATCATTCGGATCTTTAGGTAACAGAAGGATTTGCAGCTCAGCACTTAAGCGTTCAATTTCCGCTTTAGCCGCTTTCATTTCATCTTGGGCCATTTCGCGCATTTCAGCATCGTCTTCTTTGGTCATCTCTTCTGCGGCCAGCAAATCTTCCTGAGCTTGCTGATAGGCTTGGAAGCATTGGGTGACTTCTTCGAGCTGCGAGTACTCTTTTGAGAGCGATCGAAATTTATTTTGATCACCGATCACGGCAGGATCGCCTAATAAGTGTTGCACTTCTTCGTAGCGCTCCACCAAAG